>JAMDDG010000242.1 GCA_023488865.1 Bacteroidota bacterium
ATCAGCAGATTGCTTCGTCGTTCCGACTCGCAATGACGGTATGCTGTTGATTTTGTGCGTGTGGAGAGAAGGAGGCGGGTCATCAGTTTTCGGTAATAGCAGAATCGCCGCCCGCCTCCTTCTCTCCACACGCACCTCCAAAAAAATGATCCGTCATTGTAAACACGAGGTACGAAGTGTGAAGCAATCTGAAGCATTACTTGAATCAAAAACTGTGCAGATCATACACAAATTTAGGAATCTGCTCCCTGTCATTGTAAAGCGAATTGTAAAGCGAAGTAATCTGTTGCCTACCTACTTACTCGCTTAACTCCAGCCATCTTAACTCCTTCTGCTCCAGCCATGCTGTGAGCTCGCCGTAACGAAGCGATTTTTTGTGCAGCTCTTCTGCCGCCAGGGCGCCGGAGTTCATCTCTTCTTCCAACGTTTTCTTCTCCTTTTCAAACAGGCTGATCTCCTTTTCAAGCTCTTCCAGCTCTTTTTTCTCCTTGAAACTCAATTTTTTCTTTTCGGATACCGGTTTTTCACGTACCGTTTTTTCCGTTTTTGCAGCGCTTTGATCCAGTTTTGCCCGATCCTCGGCCCAGTCACGGTAGTCGGAGTAGTTGCCCGGGAAATCCTTGATGACTCCGTCCCCATCGAAAACGAACAGGTGGTCGACGATCTTGTCCATAAAAAACCGGTCGTGGGAGACAACGATCACGCAGCCTGTAAACGATTTCAGGTACTCTTCCAACACATTCAGCGTCATGATGTCGAGGTCGTTGGTGGGCTCATCCAGGATCAGGAAGTTGGGGTTGCGCATCAAGATGGTGCAGAGGTAGAGCCGCCGTTTTTCACCGCCGCTCAGTTTAGCCACAAACGAATATTGCGTTTCGGGCGGGAACAGGAAGTAGGTCAGAAACTGGGAGGCGCTGAGCCTGGAGCCATCGCCCATCTCAACCACTTCGGCAATCTCCTTGATGATATCGATCACCCGGCTTTCGGGTGCAAATTGAATGCCGTCCTGCCTGAAATAGCCAAAACTGACGGTCTCGCCCACCTCCATCTTTCCGCTGTCGGACGGATAAACGCCTGTCAGGAGGTTGAGGAAGGTACTCTTGCCGGAGCCGTTTTTACCCACAATGCCGATCTTTTCGAACCGGGCAAACTTGTAGCTGAACTCTTTCAGAATGGTGACATCGCCGAATGATTTCGACACCCGGTCGAGGTTGATGATTTTATTGCCCAGCCGCTGGGAGTTAATGGCCAGTTCGAGCTTGTTCTCCTCTATTCGCTTCGACGCTTTTTCTTTAAGGATGTAAGCGTTTTCAGTCCGGTATTTCGATTTGTGCGAGCGGGCCTGCGGCATCCGCCTGAGCCAGTCGAGTTCGGTGCGGAAAAGGTTTCCGGCCCTTTCGATCTCGCTGTTCATATTCTGGATCCTGTCGTTCCGCTTCTCGACATAATAGGAGTAGTTGCCTTTGTACCTGAAAAGGGAATTGTCGTCGAGTTCGACGATCTCGTTGCAGACCCTGTCGAGGAAATAGCGGTCGTGGGTGACCATCAGCAGGGTGCATTTGGATTTTTCGAGGGTGCGCTCCAGCCATTCTATCATCTCCAGATCGAGGTGGTTGGTGGGCTCATCCAGGATTAGGAAGTCGGGTTCGTCGATCAGCACGTGGGCCAGCGCCACCCGTTTCTTTTGTCCGCCCGACAGCTCCCGGATGGGTTGTTGCAGGTCGTGGATATTCAGTTCCGTCAGAATTTGTTTGATCTTCAGTTCAAAATCCCAGCAATTCAGGTGGTTGATCTTGTCCATGGCCCGTTCGATGGCTTTGGGATCGTGGCTTTCGAGGGCGCTCTCATATTCGCGGACAGCCGTGATGGTTTCACCGTTGGAGCTGAAGGCCGCTTCCAGCACCGTCTCGTCAGGATTCAGATCCGGCATTTGCCGGAGGTATCCGACACGGATGTCGGGACTGAAGAGCACCTTGCCACTGTCGGCCACCTCATCTCCTGATAAGATATTCATCAGGGTCGTTTTGCCCGCGCCGTTTTTGGCAATCAGGGCCACTTTTTCACCCTGGTTGATGGTTAGGGATATTCCTTCGAAAAGCTGTAAATCTCCCCAGTTCTTCGAGAGATTGTCTAATTGCAGATATGGGATCATAAATTTTTGTTATCTGCGGCAAAGGTAGCAGCAAAAGGGAAAGAAGAGGCTTTTGTGGCTTAATTAAAAATAACACAGAGTTGCACAGAGGGGGCACAGAGTTTCACAGAGAAATATAATGGATTATTGGAGAGGGAAGGGGGACTTATCTGACCCTATAGTTTCAAAACAGTTCAAAAACCTTAAATATGTGAATTATATAAGCAATTTATTTATTTGTGTAACACTTACGGTAATCAAGGCATCTACCTTTGCTCTGTTGTGAAAATTCATTCACAGGAAAAAATATAATATGAAGAAAATAAATATCTTACTAAGCATTATGTTATTCATTGTGTTTGGTCTTTCAATGGGTTCTTGTAAAAAGGACTCCTCCTCAACAAC
>JAMDDG010000212.1 GCA_023488865.1 Bacteroidota bacterium
CCAGCAAGGCAAATGAGGCCCCTTTCACATCTCTGCTATTGGCGCCGATAAAGATATTAAAATCTCCGGGTTCGGTTCCCCATGTCAGGTCTTTGCGCCAAAAGGCCAAATCAGCTGCACTTATCCTGAACGTACACACTACTGATTTACCTGCCGGAATCAATACCTTTTTGAACCCTTTCAACTCCTTCACTGGCCGGGAAACACTGCCGACCAAGTCTTGAATGTACAGCTGTACCACTTCCTCTCCATCGTATTTACCTGTATTTTTTACCGTCACAGAGGCGTTAATGGTATCATTCAGCCCCATTCCCGTTTTATCCAGGGTGATGTCAGAATATTCAAATGTTGTGTAACTCAATCCAAACCCAAAAGGATACAATGGCTCGTTGGGAATATCCAGATATTTGGATGTGAATTTAATATCATTGATAAACGGGCGACCGGTGTTTTTATGGTTGTAATAAATAGGGATTTGCCCAACACTTCGCGGGAAAGTTGTTGTTAGTTTACCGGAAGGGTTGTAATCGCCAAACAATACATCGGCTAACGCATTACCGGCCTCTGTGCCGCCATGCCAGGCTTCCAGTATCGCGCTTACATGGCTGTCTTCCCAGGTTAATGTCAACGGCCGTCCGTTTGCCAGTACCAGAATTACCGGTTTCCCAGTTGCCAACATTTCTTTCAGCAAATTTTGCTGACATTCAGGAATACTAATATCAGAACGGCTGGCAGCTTCTCCCGACCAAGCTTTTGGTTCTCCCAATACGGCCACAATAACATCGGCGCCGGCAACTGTCTGCTTTGCCCCATCGAGTAACTGTTTTTCTTCTTTTGGTGTCTGAACGATATAATCCTCTTTTTTCGTATTCACATTCAACAAGTAAGGGTCAGTTGTGAAAAATGAACCTTTTGCATAAAGGATTTCAGCTTTATCACCAACTACATTTTTTATACCTTCCAGAATGGTAACGACTTTTTCCGTACTTCTTGTCCCGGCCCAAGTTCCCAGCATGTCTGATTTACTATCGGCCAAAGGCCCGACCACCGCAATTTTTCCCGATTTTTTAAGCGGAAGAATCCCTTCGCTGTTTTTCAACAGGACAATCGATCGTGCGGCAATTTCGCGAGCAGCATCCAGGTGATCCTGACAAAGGAGAATTTTTTTTGCTTTTTCTTCATTAAAATATTTAAACGGATCCTCAAATAGACCAAGTTTATATTTAGCCTCCAAGACCCGGCGACAAGCCTGATCAATTTCTTCCTGTGTGACTTTCCCTTCCTTGAGCGATTTCCCTAAAGTGCCAATAAAACTTTGCCCAACCATATCCATATCCACACCTGCTTTTAGCGCCAGAACAGCTACCGATTGGAGGTCGCCCATACCATGATTCATCATCTCATTTATTGCCGTAAAGTCGGTTACAATAAATCCATCAAATCCCCATTTCTCCCTAAGTACATCGTTTAGCAACCATTTGTTTCCGGTTGCCGGAATGCCGTCAACCAGGTTAAAAGAGGTCATCGCGCTACCAGCCCCGGCATCGAAAGCGGCTTTGTAAGGAGGGAAATAATCCTGAAACATGGAGAGCCGGCTCATATCTACGGTATTATAATCCCTTCCGGCCTCCACTGCCCCATAAAGTGCAAAATGTTTAACACAAGCCATAATGGTATTGTCTTTTGAAAGGTCGTCGCCCTGATATCCCCTCACATACGCTTTTGCAATCTGAGAACCTAACCATGGATCCTCACCGGCGCCTTCCGCAATTCGTCCCCAGCGCGGATCACGGCAGATATCGACCATGGGCGAATAAGTCCAGCAGATACCACTTACAGCAGCTTCTTCTGCAGCAATACGGGCACTCTTTTCGATCCGTTCCGTATCCCACATGCATGACATTGCCAATGGGATCGGGAAAGTTGTGGCATAACCGTGAATGACATCTTTCCCGGCAATCAATGGAATTCCCAAACGTGATTCTTTAACTGCAACTTCCTGGCTCTTCCGGCCCTGGGAGGCCCCAATTAGTCCCTGGCGGATAAAGTCTTCACGTCCACCGCCTTCAGTTATTACCGGTAAGTTACCTGCACCTGACGAAAGATTTAGCTGACCCAACTTCTCGAGCAAGGTCATTTTGCCCATTAACGAATCAATGAATGAATTCATTTTAGCATTCTGTGCTAAAAGCGTTGGATAAATCCCAAAACTAAGAGCAATTACAATAAGGTATTTCTTCATTTTCTTAACTTTAATATAGTTCTGTCAATTATTGCTGCGAAACGCTTCTGTGGTTCGAGGTTCCCAGGTCTCGTTTTTGTGATCATTGTATTTCAAAAATTTAGTGTGCAACCGATCAATAAGCTCCCGATATTCCGGATGATCAATCAGATTGTTTTCCTGCGCCAGATCATTGCTGAGGTTGTAAAGTTCACCTGCCTTATTCTCACGGTTTACCGTCAACACCCAGTCCCCTTCGCGGATTGCGCCATCATAGGCATACCCCGCCTGATACAGGATAAAGGGATGCAGCGG
>JAMDDG010000279.1 GCA_023488865.1 Bacteroidota bacterium
ACGGAAGAGGGCAGAAGCGCCAACCGCAGAACCGAATTTTGGATCAAAGAGGTGAAAAACGAATAACGAAAAATGAAAAATTTTAATCACATTCTCCTTCCATTTTTGAATAAATGGCAAGCTGTTTCCAAAGTATTTGCTGTTTTGTTGGGACTTACGCTACTAATTTCCGGATGTTCGGTCGAATCGAAGCTGAACAGAAGTTACAAGGGAAAATCTTTCTCGGAGGTAATAGATAAAATGGGCGCCCCAACCAATATTGAAAATTTGGTCGGGGGTGGAACCATCCGAAGCTATGTAAATAAAAAGATGTTGCGTGAAACGCCGATCAATACGGGTCATTTTCAATACGATGAGTTTAACAGTCCAAAAGTGCTCCGGACAGAAATAACCCAATTTTTCGTAGACCCTTCCGGGAAAGTAAAGGAAATCAAATACAGTTGCGAATACAGCAGGTAAGCGGAAATTCCTTTTTTCTGGCCTTAGATGAGGAGCTTTTATTTTTTTTTATACATTTGCACACGCAAAAAAGTTCTGCCCAGATGGTGAAATTGGTAGACACGCCAGCTTGAGGGGCTGGTGCCGGTTACGGTGTGCAAGTTCGAGTCTTGTTCTGGGCACTAAAGTAAAGTCAATTAAAATAAAAGCACTTAAATTCAATTATTTAGGTGCTTTTATTTTTGAGATAAGCCATCCTTCCTTATCCCATCCACTTCCAACCCGGGACCAACCTGATTGTTTTTCCATCCTTAACCAGTATATCCTCCTGATCAAAAGTAATAATAGTTCCCTCGGTAAGGTTCAATTGAACAATAGCTTCCATTAGCCCTTCAACTTCCCTTTTTTCATTTTGGGCACCAACCTGCCACGAAACCTGTATGGCAGAAAAGGCATTCTTTCCATCCCGGAAAATAAAATCACATTCCTTCTTCCCTTTAAAATACCAAATTTCATACCCTAATCGTTTAAGTTGCAGATATACAGTATTCTCAAGCAATCTCCCCCTGTCAGGCGAACCTGAAACAGAGGAAAAATTAACTAATCCCTGGTCAATGGCGTAAACTTTCCGTGGATTTCTTGCCTGAACTTTTAAAGAAGTATCATATCGCGGAAGTAAGAATAAAAGGTAGGCATCAATCAGATAATTCAAAAAAATCCATGACGGAAGTGGCTGAACCAATCTCAAAGGTATTTTTCAAGTTATTAAATGAAATCTCTTTACCGGTATTGCTTAACAGATACTGGGCAATCCTGCGGTAAACATCCTGATTGCGGAGATTATAACGCGAAAAAATATCCCGCATCAGAATGTCAGAAACAAGTGTCGAAAGCATCTCTTTTTTGCCAGTATTTAAATAACCGGGGAATCCTCCATCTGAAATAAAAGAAAAAAATGAATCAGCACCGGGTGTCAGGTTGAAATAGGTCAGAAATTCACGGTATGAAAAGGGAAAAACTTCGAAATCAAGATGGCGACCGGTGAGAAAAACTTATTGAGTTGTTCGCGGGGAATTTCCTTTTCTTCCGGAACAAGCCATTCCTGCTGAGATTGAATGATGGATTTTAAGAGATCTTTAAGCATGGTTCTCTGTTTTTACAAACGAAAGTTATCTTACGTTACAAATGTAAGATAATATATTTTATAAATGTAAGATAATAGATAAAATATCCATCGTGAAATCCATACCACCCTGGCCACCTACCTTTTTGGCCATCTCACCAATATACCAAAAATAAAGAGATGTAATTGACGGATGTATCTGTCAATTTATTGCTGTTTTTGCAAAAAACATCTGACAAATTCCTGTTTTTGATCTGAATAATGCGAATCTTGTCAATGCACTTACAGATCATCAATCAAATCAGGGAACCTTACGGGAAACCTTCTTTTTAAACCAACTTCAGGTTCTTTACGCCATTAACCCGACAGACAAGGGTGATTTTCTGGTTGACCATAAATACACCTTTGAAATTGGAGGCAAAAACAAAACCCGCAAACAAATTACAGGAATTGAAAACGCCTATGTGGCAGCCGACAATATAGAATATGCCCAACAAAATAAGATTCCACTTTGGTTATTTGGGTTTTTGTATTAGAGATCCCAACTCTTTCTATATTCATCATGCAGTAGCCCATTTATACAATCATCAAGTTAAGTGCATTCCGAGACGAATGGTACAAATAATTTAAGGTCCACTGGACCCTTGCGTTCGTGCCGTATTGGGCATTTTATCTTTGTATCTATTCACCCCACTCATCGATGCAAGTGTATTTATCGAAGTCATGAAAAATAAAACAAGACAATTGTTTGATTTAAGTAAATAAAAAAACGCCCTTGGTTCTGAAACATATCAAAAAAATAATTGATTTTCAGTCTATTGCTCTTTCTGTTTGTAGCAATCATAGAACTGTCATGCAACTTCTCAAAAAAATATTGTAATTTTGCAGGTCTTTAAAAATGCGGGCAAAAGGTTACATCGAAAAGTGGCTGCTTTGAAGTTGCTGATGGACTGGACCTGGCATGATTCTTGCA
>JAMDDG010000255.1 GCA_023488865.1 Bacteroidota bacterium
TTGGTGTACTGCAATTGTAAGGATATATCAAGCAACAAGGAGAACGAATTCTTACTCAAACAAAAAAGCAGGCAATTAAAAGAACAAAATAAAGAGTACCAGCTTTTGAACAAAGAGCTTGTCCAGTCCAACCTGCAATTAATCGTTGCCAAGGAAAAGGCGGAGGAGAACGATAGCCTTAAAACAGCCTTTTTGCAAAATATGAGTCATGAAATACGTACGCCCATGAATGGCATACTCGGATTTTCAGAATTGTTAAAAAGCCCTCATTTATCCGACAAAGAGCAGCAAAAATTTATTCTGATTATCGAGCAAAGTGGTCAGCGAATGCTAAATATTATCAATGATATCGTAAATATTTCGAAAATTGAAACCGGGCAGATTGACCTTTACATTCAGGACACAGATGTGAACGAACTTATGAGGCATCTTTATTCAATTTTCAAACCAGAATCAGAATCCAGGGGTTTGGAATTAAATTTCAAACCTGGCCTCCCAGACCACTTTTGCCTGATTGAAACGGACAAGACAAAATTAACTCAGGTACTGTCCAACCTTATTAAAAACGCGATAAAATTTACTTTGGCCGGATCCATCGATTTTGGATATCAACTGAAGAAAAATGTTCTGGAGTTTTATGTTTCTGATACCGGTATAGGTATTGCACCTGAAATGAGTGAAATCATTTTTGAGCGCTTCAGACAAGTTGATATGTCACTTGCCCGAAATTTTGAAGGCGCCGGACTCGGATTGGCCATCTCCAAAGCATTTATCATGAAACTCGGTGGCAAAATATGGGTGAATTCGGAACTTGGTAAAGGTGCTAAATTCCATTTCATTGTTCCCTATTGTGTACCAGCGTCAAAACTTGCAGAAATACAGATTAAGAATAAACAGAGTGGGAGGTTACAAAATATCAATATCTTAATCACCGAAGATGATGTAAACAGCATGTTGGTGCTAAAAAAGAAGCTGGAAATTGAAAAAGCCAACCTGTTTTTTGCAACGAATGGGCAAGAAGCTGTTGCTGTTGTTAAGGCCACACCCGAATTACAATTGGTGCTTATGGATTTAAAAATGCCCGTAATGGATGGCTTTGAGGCCATAAAGGTGATCAAACAAATAAGACCGGAACTATACATCATTGCTCAAAGCGCGTATGTCTTCTCCAATGATCAGGATCGGGCCAGAAAATCAGGGTGTAACGATTATATTGAAAAACCAATAAAAATGGAACCGTTGATAGAGCTGATCAACAAGCATTTTGAAAATTCGTAATCATCGACCCTGTTGGTGCGAAATTGCAATTCCATCTAATGGCTAATTTTCATCAAAAAGCTGCTCAATCGTTGCCATTGGTATAAACATTTTACGACTATCAGGAAGCATAATAAAACCAAACTTAAAATAAAAAATAGTTGTATTTCTGCCCTTTATCTATCAAAACTCACTTCACTATATGTGTTCCATCCGGCAAAAACTTGACGGTTGGCGGCACTTTGGTCTGGTTAAAAAGATCGTAACATTTTTTAAGATCGCCCCACAAACTGACGTCATCTTTGTACTTGCTGTATGTGTAAATTAATTTGGAATAAGTGGCATCGGTCAGCCGGGAGGGGAAAATGGTCAGATCTATCTCTTCCTGTCCTGCGTTGTAGGCCTCCACACAATAGACATAGAGTTCCCTGATCCTGTCATCTGTCATGGCAAGGCATCCGGAAGAGATACAGGAACCGTGAATGAAGATATTGTTTCCCAGATGTTTGCGAACACCCCTGATGCTGTCTGAGGCATTCGGATAGTTGATCTTCATCGACAAATAGTATTTGCTGAAAGGATTCAGACCGGAAATATGGTAAAACCCCTCCGGCACCTGTAAATCATGTGATCGCCTCTTGGCTCCTACATCGCCCGAGAGATCACAAATGGAAAACTCCTTTATCATCCTAAAAATAGAGTCGCAATTGTTTTTGGCCCACAACTCAATTTTTTTTTCCGTTTTGAAAGCACGGAGATAAATCCTCAGGCTATCACGTGAAATGGAAAATCCTGCAAGCGTACTATTCAAAATTTTCTCTTTTGCAGCATAGGCCTCCCTCACCCTTGTATACTTCATCTGCTTCTCCCGGTAGGTATCTGAAATCATTCCTGAACACAGGAAAAAGAACGGGAAGAGTATAATCAACAATCTCATAAATCAATCTAAAAATGAACGGACAAAAATAGTAGAATAATGCACAAATAACGGCCCCGCCAGCAAAACTGACGGGGCCGAATTTTCCAGGAGCCGCTACCCTGGCTACTCAGTTTAAAAGCTATTCGAGGATATTTCTCATGTAATCGATACACTTAACCACCTCTTTCACAGGATCAGAGCCAGACGGAATATCATATTCCAACTCCACAAAAGCATCGATGGGCCATTTCTCTTTTTTTAACAGAAGCAGGACATCTGCAATCGGCGTTTCACCCTGTCCAAACGGTTTGTTGGTATTGGGCTTCGGGTTATTGGGCCCCG
>JAMDDG010000422.1 GCA_023488865.1 Bacteroidota bacterium
CAGAGCCGTAAGTCCAGTTAGTGATAGATGCACCCCAGCTGACAGCCCACAAAGCGCTTCCTTTAACCATACTGTATGCTCCGGTCAACAAAGCATTAACGCCCTTTTCGCTGTAAAATACATCTTCCGAAGTCGATCCAAGCGGCTTTTTATCCAAAAATGAATCCGCGCATGAATAGGATAAGGCTATTAAAAAACAGGTAGCCACTATAATTGATAGTTTTTTCATATCATTCTTTAGTTTAAAATTATTAATATTCATAAGATTACAAACCAAGGGTTAAACCAAATGTAATCTGGCGTGGTGTTGGCCATGACCCCATGTCAACTCCCATAGACATTCCGGATGAATCAAGTTCCGGATCGAGGCCCCTGTACTTTGTCAACGTGAATAAGTTAGTTGCCTGTACATACAAACGCAAGCTTTTTATCTTCACCTTGTCAAGAACAATTTGAGGGAAAGTATAACCTAATCTCAACGTCTTCATTCTCAGGTAAGAACCGTCTTCGATAAAGGCGGTGGAAGCATCCTGTGAATGGGCCGCCCCGTCGAGCTTGGGCAATCTTGCGGAAGTATTGGTCGGGGTCCATGAATTGAACAGCGCATCCTTGCTTAATCCTCCAACGAACTGACCATAGTCGATCCAGCGGCTGACATAGTTGATCATGTCGTTGCCATAACTGCCATAAAAGAACATGTTCAGATCGAAGTTGGAATATCCAAGATCGATGTTTAATCCTCCGGTAAACTTAGGATGGGGATCACCGATATAAGTCCGGTCCTTGTCTAATGTGATTTTCCCATCATTGTTTAAATCCCTGTATTTGAAGTGGCCTACTGTGGTATAACTGCCAAACTGAGGAGCAGCAGTAGCTTCTGCGGCAGTCTGGATAATGCCATCAACAATCAAACCATAGAACATCGGATAGGCCTGGCCTGTTGTTGCACGGGTATATTCAACTTGACGGGTTGACCATCCGACTACTTCTTTTAAATTATTGGAAAGTGATTCAACTACATTTTTGTAATGCGACCAGGTTGCATTGACAGCGTAAGTAAATTTACCGGCCATTAAGGTATTGTGGTATCCCAGTTCGATGTCAATGCCGGTATTTTTCATCTTGCCAATGTTTACATACGGAGGCCTTGCAATCCCCATTACCTGAGGTACACTTAAACGGTAAAGCATATCGGAAGTATTTCTTTGCCAGACATCCACGGCTACCGTGAGGTTTTTGTCAAACATATTTCCATTGACGCCAACATTAACAGTTTGGGTTGTCTCCCAGCTTACATTCAGGTTACCCTTTGTGGAGGGTTCAAATCCTGCAACAGCGGAACCAGTTGTTCCGTTCAAATTATACGCTGCTGTATAGCCATTGGTCCCGAAGGTAGAAAACATGTTGTATTCACCGATACGGTCGTTACCGGATTTACCCCAACCTGCCCTCAATTTTAGCATGTCTAACCAGCTTTTTGAACCAGCCATAAACCCTTCCTTACTGATTTCCCAGGCGGCAGAGGCAGCCGGGAAAATCCCATAGCGATTGGAAGCCCCAAACCGGGAAGAACCATCACGACGTGCGGTAGCTTCAAAAAAATATTTTCCCTTCAGGTCGTAATTGGCACGGCCGAACTGAGAGAACAAAGACCATGCAGATCCGCTTCCGTCGTTGACTTTGTTAAGCTCGCCGGAGCTAAGTTGCATATAATCAGGTGACAGTGAAAAGTACTGACTACGGCCGGCAGACGACCACTGATAATTGCTCTCAACCGCTTCCGTTCCTAAGACTACATTAATCTTATGGATCTCATTGATAGTTGTATTGTAATTAAGCGTATTTGACCAGTTCCAAAGGATAGAATAGTTGGAATTTACTGACAGGCCGGCGGTTTTGTTGGGTTCTGCATTCTCGTAGGTTGGCAAAGTATAGTATTTGCCATTCCACTGACCCACATTGTACCCTAACAATGTTTTAAAAGTCAACCCTTTCATGAGGGTAGCTTCGCCGAAAATATTGCCGAGCGCCCGGAAATATTTTCCATCATTATTTTGTGCATGGCTCAGTTGGGCAACGGGGTTGGCTGCATTTCCGGTACCGGGGGCCCTTGTTCCTGCAAAATTGCCCTTGATGTCATATACCGGAACGATGGGTTGCATCCGGTAGGCCATAGATATAGCATTACCTTCGCCATTGTTACCAAAGTCGCCGTTCTGATGGATGTAAATGGCCTGGAGCGACTCGCCTACTTTCAGCCAGTTACCAAACTTCGTTTCCGCATTGACGCGGAAATTATATCTTTTAAAACCGGTATGGATCAGGAACCCCTGTTCGTCCAAATAATTTCCGGATAAGGAGTAGGTCGATTTTTTTCCTCCGCCCGAAACAGATAGATCGTATTCCTGAACAATGCCCTTACGATAGATCTCATCATACCAGTTTGTACCTAGTTTATTAGCTTTATAGATCTGGTAATCCGGATAATTGTACAGGGCGGGGGCAACAGAAG
>JAMDDG010000024.1 GCA_023488865.1 Bacteroidota bacterium
CAGAGCCGTAAGTCCAGTTAGTGATAGATGCACCCCAGCTGACAGCCCACAAAGCGCTTCCTTTAACCATACTGTATGCTCCGGTCAACAAAGCATTAACGCCCTTTTCGCTGTAAAATACATCTTCAGAAGTCGATCCAAGCGGCTTTTTATCCAAAAATGAGTCCGCGCAGGAATAGGATAAGGCTATTAAAAAACAGGTAGCCACTATAATTGATAGTTTTTTCATATCATTCTTTTGTTTAAAATTAATAATACTCATAAGATTACAAACCAAGGGTTAAACCAAATGTAATCTGGCGCGGTGTTGGCCATGATCCCTTGTCAACTCCCATAGACATTCCGGATGAATCGAGTTCCGGATCGAGGCCCCTGTACTTGGTCAGTGTGAACAAGTTAGTTGCCTGTACATACAAACGCAAGCTTTTTATCTTTACCTTGTCAAGAGCAATTTGTGGAAAAGTATAACCTAATCTCAAGGTTTTCATTCTCAGGTAGGAACCATCTTCAATGAAAGCGGTGGAAGCATCCTGTGAATGAGCTGCCCCGTCGAGTTTTGGCAATCTTGCAGAAGTATTGGTCGGGGTCCATGAGTTGTAGAGAGCATCCTTGCTTAATCCACCAACGAACTGGCCATAGTCGATCCAGCGGCTGACATAGTTGATCATGTCGTTGCCATAACTGCCATAAAAGAACATGTTCAGATCGAAGTTGGAATATCCAAGATCGATGTTTAATCCTCCTGTAAACTTAGGATGGGGATCACCGATAAAAGTACGGTCTTTGTCTAATGTGATTTTCCCATCATTGTTTAAATCCCTGTATTTGAAGTGGCCTACCGTGGTATAACTACCAAATTGTGGGGCAGCAGTTGCTTCTGCAGCAGTCTGAATAATGCCATCAACAATCAAACCATAGAACATCGGATAAGCCTGACCAGTTGTTGCACGGGTATATTCCACCTGCCGTTCTGAATACCCGACCACTTCTTTTAAATTATTGGAAAGTGATTCAACTACGTTTTTGTAATGCGACCAGGTTGCATTGACAGCGTATGTAAATTTACCGGCCATTAAGGTATTGTGGTATCCCAGTTCGATATCAACGCCGGTATTTTTCATCTTGCCAATGTTTACATACGGAGGTCTTGCAATACCCATTACCTGAGGTACACTTAAACGGTAAAGCATATCGGAGGTATTTCTTTGCCAGACATCCACGGCTACCGTGAGATTTTTGTCAAACATATTTCCATTGACGCCAACATTAACAGTTTGGGTTGTCTCCCAGCTAACATTCAGGTTACCCTTTGTAGAGGGTTCAAATCCTGCAACAGCGGAACCAGTTGTTCCGTTCAAATTATACGCTGCTGTATAGCCATTGGTTCCGAAGGTAGAAAACATGTTGTATTCACCGATACGGTCGTTACCGGATTTACCCCACCCAACTCTCAATTTTAGCATGTCTAACCAGCTTTTTGAACCAGCCATAAACCCTTCCTTACTGATTTCCCAGGCGGCAGAGGCAGCTGGGAAAATTCCATACCGATTGTTGGCGCCAAACCTGGAAGAACCATCACGACGTGCGGTTGCTTCCAGAAAATATTTCCCCTTCAAGTCGTAATTGGCACGGCCGAATTGAGAGAACAAAGACCATGCAGATCCGTTTCCGTCGTTGACTTTGTTTAGTTCTCCGGAACCAAGTTGCATATAGTCAGGTGAAAGGGAAAAATATTGACTTCTGCCGGCAGACAACCATTGATAATTGCTCTCAACCGCTTCCGTTCCCAAGACTACATTGATCTTATGGATCTCATTAATAGTTGTATTGTAATTAAGTGTATTTGACCAGTTCCACAGGATAGAATAGTTGGAATCTATAGACAGGCCGGCGGTTTTGTTGGGCTCTGCATTTTCGTAGGTTGGCAAAGTATAGTTTTTGCCATTCCACTGACCCACATTGTACCCTAACAATGTTTTAAAAGTTAACCCTTTCATGAGGGTAGCTTCGCCGAAAATATTGCCGAGCACACGAAAATATTTCCCGTCATTGTCTTTTGCATGGTATAGCATGGCAACAGGATTGACCGCATTTCCGGTACCGGGGGCCCTTGTCCCTGCAAAATTACCCCGGATGTCATATACCGGAACGATGGGTTGCATCCGGTAAGCCATAGATATAGCATTGCCTTCGCCATTGTTTCCGAAGCTGCCGTTCTGATGGATGTAAATGGCCTGGAGAGACTCGCCTACTTTCAGCCAGTTACCAAACTTTGTTTCTGCATTGACGCGGAAATTGTATCTTTTAAAACCGGTATGGATCAGAAAGCCCTCTTCGTCCAAATAATTTCCGGACAAGGAGTAGGTTGATTTTTTTCCACCGCCTGAAACAGATAGATCGTATTCCTGAACAATGCCCTTACGATAGATCTCATCATACCAGTTTGTACCTAGTTTATTAGCTTTATAGATCTGGTAATCCGGATAATTGTACAGGGCGGGGGCAACAGAAG
>JAMDDG010000234.1 GCA_023488865.1 Bacteroidota bacterium
CGACTCCTAATCCCCAACGGGCGACATCCACTTCGTGGGTACCATTGTTCAATGCTTCACCGGTACCATATTCCCATTTCCAGTGCCAATTGTAGTGAATCAGACCATCCAAGTAAGGAGCGCGCGGCGCGGGGCCCTGCCACAATTCATAATCGAGCCATTCAGGAACCTGCCCGGCTTTGAAGAAGTTTGGCTTGCGGTTATTGGTATACCAGGTTTTGGCCAGATAAACCCGACCAATTATTCCTTCGTGCAGCTTTTGAATTCCTTGTGTAAGCACAGGCGCTGAACGGCGCTGGGCCCCCATCTGTACCACGCGGTTGTATTTGCGCGCAGCTTCTATGGACAGTTCACCTTCCCTTGGATTGTGGCTTACTGGCTTTTCTACATAAACATGTTTCCCTGCCTGGCAACCCATGATGGTGAGCGGTGCATGCCAGTGGTCGGGGGTCGCGATGTAAATTGCATCAATTAATTTGTCCTCCAACACCTTGCGGCAATCTTTCTCAGATTTTGGTATGGATTCCTGCCCGGCTTTTGCCACAGATTTCATGGCTTTGGGAATTGCCCTTGAGTCAACATCGCAAATACAGGAAACTTCCGTGTTTTTCTGTTTGGCGTAAGTCCCTGCCATGCTGTTTCCACGACCATTCACGCCAATAATTGCAACATGTATCTTGTCGTTTGCCCCAATGATATTAGCGTAACTTTTTGCACTAAAGGCAGTTGCGCCGATTACAATTCCAGCTGACGAGGCAGTTGATTTTTTGATAAAATCGCGTCTGTTATCCATAGCTTAATTTATAATGATTTAATTTTGATATTTCTAAATGATACAACACCACCATGCTCTTGTAAAAGGATACGCCCCTTATCTACCGTTCCGAAAGCGGGTTCCGTTTTGTTGAATTTACTGGTAGCAACTGCATCGGTAAAACTTTTACTTCCCCGTGTGAATTCCAGGATCTTTTTACCGTTCAACCAATGCTCTACTTTTTTCCCTTTTGCTACAATGAGGATTGTGTTCCACTGACCTGGTTCGTTTACCTTCTTTTCAGCAGTATTTGGTGGCAGGACATCGTAGAACGAGCCACAAAGATGATTGTCCTTTTTATTGTCCTCTGCCAGTTTATCATCCAGGATCTGATATTCCATCCCCAAGTTGCCGCCTTTCGTGTATTTGGTATAAAAATACTTGATCCCACTGTTACAGCCAGGTACAATATTGAAATCAACCGAAAATTCAAAATCCTTGTATTCGTCAACCGTTACAATGTCTCCGCCTTTACCGCCTTTAACCGTAGAGATACAGCCGTTCTGTACCTCCCAACCGGCAGGTACGGGCTTACCGCCTGGGGTCATCCAGCCGTTTGTGGTTTTACCGTCAAACAGGAGAACCCAACCTTGTTTCTTTTCTTTCGCAGTGAGTGAATTGGATTTTTGTGCGTTGATGACCTGAACCATCAGAAATAAAATAACCAGAAAACTAAATCCTCTTTTCATGTTATTGATTTTTAAAATTTAAGCTCATATAAATAATTGATATACTGTAAATCTGCTGCTGTATTTATCCAAAATTTAAATAAATCGGTTCATACGAAACAACCTGGGAAAAACAGAATCAGATTCATCAAGCTATCTTTCCCAAAGTTACAATATTTGTTGAAAATATAGTTTTACTCGATCCATTTAAATGGCCAACAGAAAAGATTCAGTGGCTCAATTTTCATGATTACTATTTTGTTTTTAATTTGCCACATAGACTCCCAATAATCAGCCTCCTGGGTGTGGAAGATTTTCAATGGGCCGTTTTGTTATGCAATATTAACAAATAGCTATTTGTGAATTAACAAATTTTATGAAACCTTCGTTTGGATGCACTAACTAAGCATTAGTTTAATGTAGAAAGTAAAAAAAATGTTAATAAAATACCAAGAAGTGGAGTTATTCTTTCTTATCAGATTGATTACCGGAATTTTAAACATAATCCTGATCAATGTTAAATATTTGTTAACTCTTTTTTTTGCAAGAAATCCTTCATTTTACCTTTGTTAACTGCAATTATTCCGTAAACAATTGCCTGTAAAATTTTTAAGATCCCCATCCCTCCCGATCGAGGCTCCGGTATTGTATTGCCTCTCCCAGATGATCTGGTTGAATATTTTCAACTCCTTCCAGGTCAGCAATTGTACGGGCCACTTTCAGTATCCGGTCGTAGGCCCTGGCCGAGAGGCCCAGCTTCTCCATTGCATTTTTGAGAATGGCTTCACCTGCGCGATCCAGCATACAATAAAGGTGCAACAGTTTAGTGCTCATCTGGGCATTGCAATAAATCCCGGCCTCCTCGAAGCGAAGTCGCTGTATCTCCCGGGCGGCTATAACCCTGGCCCTGATGGTGTCACTCGATTCGCCGGAGCTCATTTCGGAAAGCTTGTTAAAAGGTACCGGGACGACTTCCAAATGAATATCGATGCGGTCAAGCAACGGACCGGATATCCTGTTAAGGT
>JAMDDG010000216.1 GCA_023488865.1 Bacteroidota bacterium
TCCGTCAATACTCGACCAAAGAGATGAGCGAACGCTTCCTGGGCATTATGGAAACGGTTTGGTCAAACACCACTACCTTCCTGGATGGCTTCTACGGCAGGACCACCGATACCAAGGCCGGTGAAAACACCCCCTGGAACTGCTTCCGAAAGATGTACGAAAGGATTGGAAAGCTGTAAACCAGGAAAGAGTTCACGCAAAGCACGCAAAGAAATGTCCTGTATTTGAATCATTGCCGGCCGGCAAAATCCTGGGTCCAGTAATTGCCGACCCGGCCTATGCCCATGTACCGATAATGCGGACTCATCAGGTTCCGGCAGTGGCCCGGACTATTTAGCCAGCCATCAATAACCTCTCGTTCAGTCTCATAACCCTCCGCAATATTTTCAGCGCAACCGGACCATTTAAATCCCTCTCTGGTAATCCGTGCGCTAAAAGTAGAACCATCGGATCCATTGTGGCCCAGGAATCCGTTTTTGTACATATCCAGACTATGTTTTTCGGCAGCAGCTTCCAGTTGCTCGTCCCAGGTAACGGCTGCAACAGGCGGCATCCTCAGGTTACCACACTTACAGCCCTTCGACCTTGCCTGATTCACCAGGTACAACAAGGTTCTTTTGCTATTTTCAGAGAGTTGATTTTGGCCTGAAGGGGCCGGACCGCTCTTGTAACTGTTCGTTCCCAACAGAAAAATAATCAATAAAATACTGTATTTGAGACTCATAAAATAATTTTTATTGAATATTCCTGTCTATCAATATTAGCATAATTTAGGACACTAAAATTGAGGGCTAATCCAGGCATTTGTCAGGTAGGAGGAGATCGGAGGAAGAGTGAACGAATAGACGGCATGACGATGAGAAGTCTGGAAGAAGGGATCCGGTAAATGAAAAACAACTCAAAATATTTGCAAAACCAAATGGCTTTACCGGAAGGGGTTGAACAGCTCAAATCTTAAATTACAAGACAATAGTGCCAAAGTAGCATTTCCTGGCAAAAATTAATTGGAATTTTGAATTGCAAATTTACACCAGTGGAGACACATTTATCTTCTTTTGTATGGTTGGTTTTGTTACATATATTTTAAAATACATGATTGGTTATATTACAATAAATTTAAATTATATGGTTGGTTATGTGACATATATATAAATCAAATGTTTGATAGAGAGTGTGGGACCGCCCTTTTAAGCTTTTAAGATAGACGCTGTTGATCCCCTGCGGGGAAATGTGTCAGCGCTGAGATCAGAACTTTTCAAAAACACCCAAACCGAACAGGGCAAAATCATACTTGACAGGATCATTTTTATCCATCTCCCTTAAATTGAAATCCAACTCTTCGAGGGACCTTGAATCATTCTGCCTTCTGGTTAACAATTCTAGTTTACGGGCAACATTTCCTGAATGAAGATCTAACGGACAGGATAACTGGTGGGGTGAGATGCTCTTCCACAATCCAAAATCGACGCCACATTTGTCATTTCTGACCATCCACCTTAGAAACATGTTGATCCTTTTGGCAGCCGATCCATTTGCCGGATCTGAGATATGCTTCGTTGTTCTCGCAGGATGCGGCAGGGAGAAAAATTCTTGTTTAAACTGATGGATGGCGGGCTGTGTGGAGGATTCAGTCACGGATCTTGCAAAAACAGTTTCAAGACCACCTTTATGAAGGTAGATATGCTTCAGCGCTTTGATGAAGTACACCAGATCAACCTGGTTAAAAGTACGGTGCACAAATCCATCCAACCGGTTCAAATCAGATTCGCTGTAGTCCATTACAAAATCGTATGGTGCATTTCCCATCAAATCCATCAATTTCAAGCCGTTCTGAACGATCATCTTCCTGTTCCCCCATGCAAGGGTAGCAGCCAGAAAACCCGAGATCTCTATATCTTCCTTCAATTCAAATTGATGGGGGATGGAGACAGGATCGGATGCTATAAACTGCAGATTGTTGTATTGAACAACCTTCATCTCCAGAAATTCCTTTATTTCAGAGGGCATACTGTTCATTTGATCTGTAATTAGATGGGCAAAGTTAAGGAAGATAAGACAACGAGGGTACACTCCGATCGTCAAAAAAAAGAAGGGTTCTTTGAGAAACGATGATGCCGACCCCGATACTTTACATCAAATATTTAACATTTTTTGTGACTGCGACTGTATTAGCGGACAAATATTAGCTTAATTTAGGATACGGAAACGGGGGATCAATTAGCCGTTCCTGCCTTTAGGTCCCTTGTTGAATCAATTAAACCGGATCACATTGATTTGATCTGTGAATCGGACGATTTAATAAATGAAATCATAAAATACCCATCCCGGCATGTCGGGACCAGCAGAAAATGAATATCCGGGTATTCGATGAAACCGTTAAAAAACAAATTAGTCATAGTATGAAAAAAGCAGTTAAAATTATTATCTACATCGTGCTTCCGGTGATCCTGGCCTTGTTGATCCTTGTTTTGATTGCACTTCCTTACGGGATAAAAAAATACG
>JAMDDG010000251.1 GCA_023488865.1 Bacteroidota bacterium
CATTGTACACTTCTTGCGACGGTCCGTAATATTTGTTCATTGCCTCAGCGTAGATCAACTGGATTTCAGGAAGACGGATCATAGGGAAGTGCAGTTGCCAGTTTCCGCTTCGTTTCCAGTCTTCATGGTAGAATTTACGCAGGTAATATCCGGTTGAGGTGGCATTCTGTGCCCCGATTTTATCTCTACCAGTTGCGGTATTAACAATTTTATTCTGATAGGTGCAGCCATGGTACATGACATCTGAATAAAAACGGGGGTCGCGGTTGTTGTAGGGTAAGTTTTCATCAAACCCTTTGGCTTTGGCCTTGGGATCATAAGTTGCATAACCAAAACCGTCGTTTCCGATAAATTCATATTCGTCGACCTGCTCCTGAAGTGGTTGTAAGCGAGAAGCACCTCCGTAGGATGGCGGGATATGGTCTCCCTGCCATGATTGAACTTTACAATTTGGCATAACCAGGATCCACTCGTTCTGAATCGCCTCTGCATCAATGTAAATTTGTTTAATCCTGGCATACACCTTGTTGTTACTTTCCGGCTGATAAGTATTGCCCTTGCCGGTATAGAGGAAATAGCGCGGAGCCCCGTTATTTTGAAGATCCATTACGGCTTTGGCCGCATCGGCTGCCAATTTCCATTTTTCTTTGTCATAGGCAGTGTAAGCGCTCTTTCCAACACGGGTGTCATTGCCGGGGAATTTGCCGCCGTTGTACATCGGACTGGCGTTCATGTAAAGGATAATCGCTTTTAGAGCAAGCGCTGCTCCTTTATCTGCACGGCCATATTCCATATCACGGTGACGGACCGGTAAATTGTCGGCAGCATATTGAAGGTCGGCAAGGATTTTTTTCACAAAATCGGGCCATGATATACGTACAAATTTTAAATCCCCGTTGTTTACATCAGCCACGTAATCCATGTAAACAACATCGCCATACCAACGTGCAACCAAAAAATGAAGGTAAGCGCGGATGAAGTGAGCTTCAGCAATCCGGTTTTTTAAATCACCTGGCTGAAGTGGGTTATCAGGTGACTTGTATTTTTCAACTCCACTAAGAAAAACATTCGTTTTACGAATGGAGCTGTAGAAATCACCCCAGTAAATATTGAGGTTTTTACCCGGACCTACCATACCGATAGAGGGGCCGAAGGATCCAGCGTTAAATTGGTCGGGGATGGCCGTTTCTACCTTAGTACCTTTACATTCGTCAGTAATACCAGATATGGAGAAGTCGGTTAACCCAACAATACCTTTGTCCCTGTCGCGCATTTCCCGGTACAATCTGTTAGCCATGCCATCCACTTTATCCCAAGAGGAAAAGGCCATTTCTTCAGTAATTGAACTATCCGGGACCCTGTCGAGAACCTTTGAACACGACATCAAAAATAATAGTGCAATACTGAATAGCACTGTTTTAGAAAAATATCTTTTGTTTTTCATAATTAAGTCAATTAAAATGTTACATCAACACCAAAACTTACCACTCGTTGAATAGGGTACCATGCGCCTCCTGAATTGGTTTCCGGGTCGACATCGAATTTCTTTAATTTATCCCATGTTACCAGGTTCAGGCCTTGAAGATAAAACCGGGTTTTGGTAAAACCAATTTTCTTCAGAATGTAGGAAGGGATAGAATACCCTACCTCGACCGTTTTTAACCGAATGTAAGAAGCGTCAGACAAAAAGAGCGAATTCTGCGAGTTTTTGTTATTTGGATAAGGTCCGTAATGCAAGACTGGATAGGTTGCAGTTGCGGCTGTAGCGGGTGTCCAACGGTTCAAATGCATTGGTTTTACCCTTCCGATAATATCCTGGCCGTAAGTTGGGAAGTCCCAGGCGGCCGCATCGGTAAGTTCAATGCTTGTATTGGTAGCGCCCTGGAATAAAAAGCTTGCATCAAACCCTTTGTAATTAATGCCCAAAGGTAAACCAAACTGGATTTCAGGAGTACGGGGGTTCCCCATTGCAATCCTGTCTTCCTGATCGGTAATCTTGCCATCCCCGTTTTGATCTTTGTAAACGACATCACCCGGGATCAATTTACCCCATGGCTGGTAAACAGCTGTGTTTAACTGATCGGCTTCTGCCTGGTCTTTTACAAAATGGTCGAATTGATAAAGGAACTGCTCCCCGATGCGGGTGCCTGTGCGGTAAGCGGTATTGACAGGTTTCCCGTCAGGTGCGATATGTTCAATTTCATTCCAGAATTTGATTTTATTACGTGCAAATGTGAAGTTGGCCTTAATGTAATAGGAGAGATTTTTTCCAATTTTATCATTCCATCCAAGTTCCAGGTCGATACCTTTGTTGTCGACAACACCCATATTTACCTGTGGGGCGCTCATCCCTACCACAGCAGATATGTTTTTGGAAAAATTTTGTCCGGGGATCAGCAAAATATCACTACGACGTTCATAGAATAAATCTGCAGTAAGGTCTAACCTGTTTTTCAGCATACTGGCGTTGATACCAATGTTCGTCTTTTTGGATTTTTCCCAGGTTAACAATGGGTTGGCGAGGGCCCCCTCCCAAACATTGGCGGGAACGCTTGAATTCAGATCCATCCCAAAATTGTAGTTGTCACCGTTTACATTAAAAAATTGGAGGTACCCAAATCTTCCACCCGGAAGCTGATCGTTCCCGACAATTCCGAAAGACCCCCTTATTTTAAGGTAATTAATAACAGAATTCTTTTTCATAAAGTCTTCGTTAGAAACGACCCAGCCTATTGCTGCAGCAGGGAATAATCCGTATTTGTGCCCTTTGGCGAAGTTCTCAGAACCATTGTAGGCGGCATTTACCTCGAAGAGATATTTTTCGTCATAATTGTATGTTCCACGCAAAGAGGTTCCCTGTGTTGCATAAGGAATGTCGTTGTTGTATACACGGACAGACTCGCGGGAAAGCAAAAGCCCTGATACGTTATGTTTGCCGAAAGAACGGGCATAATTTAAGGTTGCCTGTACGTCATTTTTACGTTGTGGCGCAAAGTTGGTTATGTTATTTCTCATCGTGTTATTGTCTACACGGCGGGGTGAAGCATATGCGCCCTGGTAATGGCCCCCGTTCATGAGTACATCCACCCCATCTTTTGGGTAGAATGTGGCGTAACCGCCATATTCCCGGTAACCTTCAGATTCGTGGGGGATGGATCTGTCGACCATGTTTCCGGCATGGCTGTCATAAGAAAATTGAGCTTCAAAGACCAAACCTTTGGTAATGAAATCGAGTTTATGGCCCATGGCAAAACTTCCTTCCATAAAGGTGTCATAATAATTCTGAAATCCTGAGTAGGCTAATTCGCCCAACATATTGTAACGGTACAAAGCCGTTCCAAAAAGTAATCCTTCCGGATGTTTGGCATAATAGATCGCATTCGCCGGATTATCATTTTTTTCGTTGATAACAGGATAAATGGAAGGTTGTGTATTGGCAATGGTGATAAGCCTTGCTGCAGTGGTCCCAGGGGCAATCCTGTTCTGGATTCGGCCACCCAGGTTCAGTTTAACGTAAAAATCAGGGGTGATGTTAATGTCAATATTTGACCTGAAGTTATACCGGTTGAAAATTGCGTTGGTATTTTTGGGACCGTCACTGGTATGTTGGTAGTTCCCGTTTTGGTTCATATAGCCGACCAGGACAAAGTACTTCACTGTTTTGGTACCTCCCTGGATATTAAGGCTATAATCCTGTTGCATACTTGGTTTAAAGGCATAATCGAAAAGATTGACATTGTAGCCCAGTCCGTCAGAGTTATCCCCTTTGGCTTTCCGGTAGTTGTCAATCTGTTGCTGAGTGAAAAGTGCCTTTGAAGTATTTGGGTTATCGTTTAAGTTTGCTTCATTGTACAGCATGGCATAATCTGCCGAACCCAGATATTGGGGAAATTTAACCGGGGAGGAGATACCAGATGTAGCTTTAAAGGTAACGTTGGCCCTGTCCATCACTTTACCCCTGCGGGTTGTGACCAAAATAACGCCATTGGCGCCCCTAACCCCATACACTGCGGTCGCAGAAGCGTCTTTCAAAATTGTAAAAGTCTCTATTTCTTCAGGGTTCAGGTATTGGAAATCGCGTTCAATCCCATCAACGAGTACGATTGGGCTTTGGTTTCCAAGTGTTGACATACCACGGACATAAACCGTACTTTTGTCAACTCCGGGTTCGCCGCCTGAATATTGATTTACTATCATACCCGGCAATCTACCTGCCAAAGCATTTGATATGTTGGTTGTTGGGCTTTGCTTAAGTTCATTCGTATTAATTGAAGTGATCGCGCCAACGACGGTAACTTTTTTCTGTGTACCGTATCCAACCACCACCACATCTTCAATACCTACTGTTTCGCTTTCCAATGTCACATTAAGCGAAGTCTTATTCCCTACGGCAATCTCCTGTGATTTCATCCCTACAAAAGAAAAAACCAGTGTTGCGTTCGCGGGCAGGTTGGTGAAAGAATAGTTCCCGTTCGCATCCGTGATGGTTCCATTGGTAGTCCCTTTAACCACTACCGTAACTCCGGGAAGAACTCCTCCGGTCGAGTCAGAGACCCTTCCCGTAATGGCATTCTTCTTTTGTTGCTGGGCAGACGGACCTGCTTCCTTTTCAACCTTGCGAATGACGATTTGTCTTTCGTAGATATCGTAGGTCACATCTTCATCCCTCAGCGCCTGGGCCAGGATCTGGTCAATTGTTGCTCCGTTTAGTTGAATGTCAACTCTTTTGTTCAGATCCAGGTCTTCCTTTTTGTAGAGAAATATAAATTCGCTATTTTGCTCTACATACCCCATTACATCGAGAATGGTGCCATTGTTCAAGTTTATGTCAAAACGTTTCGTTTGCGAATAGCTTTTAGCCGAAACAGAGAAACATAAACCCACTACCAAAAACAGGGTTATTCTCATGAATAGTCGTAATTTCTTAAATTTTCCCCCTTCGGGAAAATCCGTTAGCATTTTTTTCATAGATTTGTTGCGCATTAAATGAATACTGTTAGAAATTAATTGATGGTATTTGTATTAAACCGGTAAATGCCCCCGCATTTCCCGGTTTATTTTATTTGATAATTGTGATCGTCAATCTTTGTAAATTTAGTATTTGAAACTTTAGACAAGTATTCAAAAACCTCATCCCGTTCCTTGTTAAAATCAAGTTTTCCGCTAATCCTTTGTAGCCCTACTGACGGATCGGCATAATGGATTTGTATGTTATAGTATCGCTCAAGGCTTTTAAGCACCCTGCACATTTCCAGGTCATCAAAACTCAGAAGCCCTTGTGTCCAAAGGGTGCTGGCAGCCGCATTGACCGGCAAAACTTTGGTATCCTGGGTGGTCCTGTCGAAAGAGGCCATCTGGTTGGGTTCCAATAATACATCTTTGCCCAAAATGCCTGAATTATTCGTGTGAACTGAAACACTTCCCTCTTTCAGAACGGTCTGAATCAGGTTATCTTCGGGAAAGGCAGAGACGTTAAATTGCGTTCCGAACACTTTCACTTCAATCATGGAGGTTTTTACCACAAAAGGGACCTTTTTGTTTTTGGTAACTTCAAAAAATGCCTCTCCTTCCAACATAACTTCACGCGTTGCTCCTGTAAATTTGGAAGGGTAAATCAACCGGCTGCCTGCATTAAGCCAAACGACCGTACTGTCGCTCAAGGTTACTTTAGAACGATTTCCATAAGGGACGATCAATTGGTTTTCCGGTGATTCTTCACTTTCAGGGGCCGTATGGATGATTGATTCATTGTTCAGGACGATCTGGTCCGGGTGGGTGTAGTCCAATGTGGATTCTGTTTTTTTCAACGGAACGCTGTTCCCTTGTGGCAAAATCAAAACTGGACCCTGGAGTTGATGTGAAATGGGGGCAAAAGCCGTAAATTGACTGCTATTTTTTTTGTCCAACCTGTAATTTACGAAGATACTGCCGATAAAAAAGAAAATAAGCGCAACAGCTGCATATCGGGTTAATCCAATTACAAACTGTTGGTGTCTCTTTTTCTTGTCAAAGGCTTCCAGTCCAAGCATAATTCTTTTGGCCAGCGCTTTCTTTTCGGCTTCACTCAGTTTATCAGTTGAAAATCCCAGGGCATTGAACCGCTGCTTAAACCGAAGAATTAGATCCGCTTCTTCAGGATGTATTTCAAGATAGGCATTCCACCAGGAATCAATTTCAGGTCCCGGATGGTATATCCATTTGAAAAACAACGGATTTTCAATTAATCTCTCGTAAATCTCCATAAAAATTTTGGATGATTGATATGAATTTTGGATGATTGATATGAATAAAGAGCCGGATAAAATGAAAAAGGGACAAAAAAAAAGATTTAATTTACATGTTGTACAACAGGTAAATTAAAGCGCTACATTTTGGGATCAGAAATTATCACGAAGGTACTTAATAATCCGATAGACCTGTTTTTTAGCTGTCTCAGGTTTTATATTAAGCAAATTGCCGATTTCGTTGTAATTAAGGCTACTGTCGAATTTCAAATACAATAATTCGCGTTTTTTATCATCCAGGGTGCTTAATGCTTTTTGTAAAGATTCCAAATGCCCGTCTGGGGAGTCGTCGTGAAATCCTTCATTTTCAATGGAGAAAATAAGATCGAAAGAATTGAATTCCTGATTGATACTCAGTAAATGTTTGTCTTTCTGTAGTCTTTTAATTATGGAACGTTTCAATGATTTGTACAGGTAAAACTCCAATAGCTCCGGGTTCTTTAATTTTGGGCGGTATTTGTAGAGGTCAATAAAAAGATCCTGAATGCAATCTTTTAAAAGTTCGCGGTCTGTTGTAATTTTTGAACCATAAGCAAATAAATGATCAGCAAACTCCCTATATAATTCTTCGAATGAACTTCGGTCACCGGTTGTGAATTTTAACCAAACAAGCTGCAAATAATCTTTATTTCTAAGTTCTTTTGCCAAAGTAGAAGTTGGATAATTAATAGGTAAGCAAAGCTAACTATGAATTTTGTTCCAGGATAATTTATCAGAAATAAAAATAAAAAAAATCCTGCACCAATCTTTTGTAGGGCACAAGTTACCAAGCTGTATTTTGGTATTGGTTTTGATCCAATTACTTTAAGAATATTTAGCTCCTTTTACTTGTATTCGTCCCATGATTTAATGGAAATGTCCTCCAGTTCCAGCTTGCAGATGGCATAGATAAAGGCGCTTGCAACACGGGCATTGGTGATCAGCGGGATATTATAATCGATGGCATTCCGGCGGATGCGGTAACCGTTTGACAATTCCCGTTTGGTATGGTCTTTGGGAATGTTGATGACCATTTCGATTTTGCGTTCTTTGATTAGTTCCAGCGTGTTGGGAGAGTCCTCCTCGTCAGGCCAGTAAACATGTTCGGTTTCGACGCCGTTTTCCTGGAAGAAATGGTGGGTCCCACCGGTTGCATAAATTGTGAAACCTCTCTCTTTCAGCATCTTGGCGCTAACCAACAATTCGACCTTGCCCCGGACCGGTCCTGAAGAGATAAGAATGGTTTTTTTCGGGATGCGGTAACCTACCGAGAGCATCGACTTAAGCAAAGCCTCGTAGAAGTTTTCTCCGATACATCCAACTTCACCGGTAGAGGCCATGTCGACACCCAAAACCGGATCGGCATTCAGAAGCCGGTGAAAGGAAAACTGGGGAGCTTTGACGCCAACATAATCCAGTTCAAAGAGGGATTTGTCGGGTTTCTTAAAGGGTACATCCAGCATGGCTTTGGTTGCAATCTCGATCAGGTTTGTTTTCAATACCTTGGATACAAACGGGAACGACCTCGACGCCCTGAGGTTACATTCGATTACCTTGATGTCGTTGTCTTTAGCCAGGTACTGAATATTGAAGGGACCAGTAATTTCCAGCGCTTTGGCAATTTTTCTGGATATTTTTTTGATCCGGCGTATGGTCTCTACATACAATTTTTGAGGCGGGAAAACGATGGTAGCGTCACCTGAATGGACACCGGCAAACTCGACGTGTTCAGACAGGGCATAAGCCACGATTTCTCCGTCTTTGGCTACTGCATCCACCTCAATCTCTTTGGCATTTTCGATGAACTCGGAAACGACAACAGGATGCTCCTTCGACACATGCGCAGCCAGTTTGAGAAAATGCTCAAGCTGGTCGCGGTTGGAAACCACGTTCATTGCGGCGCCTGACAGAACATAGGATGGACGGATCAGTACCGGAAATCCTACCTCATCTACAAATTTAAAGGTGTCCTCGATGGTCGTGAGCTGGCTCCAGCGGGGCTGGTCAACTTGCAGCTTGTCGAGCATGGCCGAAAATTTGTTCCGGTCCTCAGCGTTGTCGATCTTTTCGGCAGTTGTGCCCAGGATCGGTACGTTCATGGCATGAAGTTTCATGGCCAGGTTGTTGGGTATCTGCCCGCCCATCGACAACACGGTCCCTTTGGGATCTTCCAGGTCACAGATATCGAGGACTCTTTCCAGGGAAAGTTCATCAAAATAGAGCCGGTCACAGTTGTCGTAGTCGGTCGATACCGTTTCGGGATTGTAATTGATCATGATGGCCCGGAAGCCCTCTTCCCGGATGGTGTTTACCGCGTTAACGGAACACCAGTCAAACTCAACGGAGGAGCCAATCCGATAGGCTCCTGAACCTAATACGATAATCGATTGATTGTCGTGTTGAAAATTGACATCATGCTCAGTTCCGTTATAAGTAAGATAGAGATAATTGGTCTGGGCAGGGTATTCTCCGGCTAAGGTGTCTATCTGCTTAACATAAGGAAATATGCCCTGTTTTTTTCTGAAATCCCTCACCTTCAAGCTTTCAACATTCATATCCTTCACCTTGGATTTAACAACAATCCGGGCAATTTGAAAGTCGGAAAATCCCAGTTTTTTTGCATCCAACAGAAGGTCGGACGGCAGGTTCTCTAAAGTATCAAAGCCACTTAACCGGGTCCGTAAATGGTAGATATTTTGCAAGCGCATCAGGAACCACTTGTCGATGCGGGTGATCTCCCAAATTTGATCAACGGTATATCCCTTGTGGAAAGCTTCCGCGATAGCGAAAATCCGCCGGTCAGTTGGATTGACCAACTCCTCATCGATATCTGTCATCGCCATATCTCCCCGGTTCCCGACAAATCCATGCATACCGATTCCGATCATCCGGAGCCCTTTCTGTATTGCCTCCTCAAAGTTCCGGCCAATGGCCATGATCTCGCCGACGGATTTCATGCTGGATCCAAGGTTTTTGGATACACCTACAAATTTGCCAAGGTCCCAGCGCGGGATCTTTACTACACAATAATCGAGTGCAGGCTCAAAACAGGCAGTGGTCTTTTTGGTGACGGAGTTTTTCAGTTCATGCAGGCCATAACCCAGACCGAGTTTAGCTGCCACAAAGGCCAGCGGGTAACCGGTTGCTTTGGAGGCCAGCGCCGAAGATCTTGAAAGACGCGCATTTACTTCAATAACCCTGTAATCTTCTGAGTTAGGGTCGAGCGCAAATTGAACGTTGCATTCACCAATTACGCCAATCTTGCGGATAATTTTGATGGAGAGGGCGCGCAGCTTATGATATTCGTCGTTCGATAATGTCTGAGAGGGTGCTACCACGATTGATTCGCCGGTATGGATGCCGAGCGGATCGAAGTTCTCCATGTTACAAACTGTGATGCAGTTGTCGTATTGGTCTCGAACTACCTCATATTCAACTTCTTTCCAGCCTTTGATTGACTCCTCTACCAGGATTTGTCCGGAGTAGGAGAAGGCATTGCTGGCCAGTTTATTCAATTCTGTTTCGTTCGAACAAAAGCCGGAACCGAGTCCGCCTAATGTGTATGCTGCGCGGATAATCAGTGGATATCCCAACGTATTGGCGGCTTCGCGGGCCTGTTCAATAGATACACAGGCGATGCTTCGCGGGGTCAATACATCAATTTCGTGCAAAATATTCGAGAAGATTTCGCGGTCTTCGGTGTTGATAATCGATTGGACCGGTGTACCAATCACCTTCAGATTGTATTTCTCCAGTATTCCCTGACGGAAAAGATCCACTCCGCAATTGAGGGCTGTTTGTCCGCCAAAGGCTAGCAAAATTCCATCAGGATGCTCTTTCTGAATTACCTTTTCAACAAAGTAAGCGGTTACAGGAAGGAAATATATTTTGTCGGCGATCTCCTCGGAGGTCTGAATAGTTGCGATGTTGGGGTTGATCAGAATGGTGTAGACACCCTCTTCTTTCAACGCTTTGAGCGCCTGGGAACCAGAGTAGTCGAACTCCCCGGCCTCCCCGATTTTCAGTGCGCCGGATCCCAGTACGATGACCTTCTTAATATTTTTGTTTACCATGAGTTATATTTTTGAAATGATGATTAAGGGTTGCGGTAGAGACGTTGCATGCAACGTCTCTACGGTTATTCTGTTGAAATGATGATTAAGGGTTGTAGTGGAGACGTTGCATGCAACGTCTGTACGTGTATTTCAATTGAGATTTGATGAAATTCAATTTCATTTTCCCTGCAGTGATTTTTTTATGTTTTGAATAAAATCATCAAATAGAAACTCGGTGTCAACCGGGCCTGATGAGGCCTCCGGGTGAAACTGGGTAGAGAAGAAGGGCTTGGTTTTGTGACGGATGCCCTCGTTGGTGCCATCGTTGACGTTGTAAAACAGGGTCTCCCAATCATCAGGGAGGGTATTTTGATCAATGGCGTAACCGTGATTTTGTGAAGTGATGAAACACCGGTTGGTCCCGTTCAGGAGCACCGGCTGGTTGTGGCTTCGGTGACCATACTTCAGTTTGTAGGTAGTGCAACCGGCTGCCAATCCAAGCAACTGATTCCCCAGGCAGATTCCCATAATTGGTTTCTCTTGTTGGATGGCGGTCCGGATATGCTGAACGGTGATTTCGCACATGGTCGGGTCTCCCGGACCATTAGTGAGAAAAAGGCCATCATATTTCAGGGTATTGAAATCATAATCCCAGGGAACCCGTATCACGTTGACTCCGCGTTTAATCAGGCATCGGATAATGTTGTTTTTTACGCCGCAATCGACCAAAACAACTGTGGCATCCCCTTCTCCGTATGTTTCGACGGTGTTTGTACTGGCGATCGCAACTAAGTTCATCAGGTTGGGATCGACCAGTTCAATCGGTTCGGCTTCAAATTCAATCTTTCCAAGCATCGACCCTTTCTCCCTGAGTATTTTGGTAAGCGCCCGGGTGTCGATGCCATAAATTCCGGGTATTTGTTGCGATTTCATCCAGTCAGCCAGGCTGGATTGTGCATTCCAGTGGCTGTACCCGAAAGAGTAGTTATCGACAACTAACCCGGTGATGTGGATCTTGTCCGATTCAAAGTAGCGGTGAAGGCCATTCTCTTTGCGATCGGAGGGTACGCCATAATTACCAATCATCGGATAGGTGGAGACTAAAATCTGACCTGTATAGGAAGGATCGGTCAAACTTTCGGGGTAGCCCGTCATGGCAGTATAAAAGACAACCTCACCGGCTACTGATTTTTCATGACCGAACGATTTCCCATCGAATGTTGTGCCATCCTCCAGTACCAACTTAACTTTTCGCATATTATTTTATTTGTATCTATCGTTTTAATGTTGCTAAAAGCTATTAGCTGTTGGCTATTAGCTATTAGTTTAAAGGTGTGCGCTTCCGGTTGATTCTTTGGAGGCTGGAACGTTTTCACACCCTTGAACCTCCGCCCCTTCGACAAGCTCAGGGACCGGTCTTATCCATGTTTTTGCGCAAACCCTTCGACAGGCTCAGGGAGAGGTATTCTAAAATCCAAAATTGTTTTTTAGAATTATCTGCCCTCAATAAAGAAAAAATGCGTTTCCACTACTTTTGATCAGCAGTAAAAACGCATTTTTTGCGTTAACAAGATCGATATTACCGGATGTTGTCGCACGTTGACAAAAGTAGGTTAAATCTTCCAATCACACAAAAAATAGTTAGTGATTTATAAATATTCACAAATATTTAACATTTAACCAAAAAATAAAATAAAAATACATTAAATTGCTTAAGATTGACAATAAATATTTATATTTGCATTTTATTTTGAATAAATATACAATAAACGAACAATTTTGAAAAAGAAAATTGAACGATTTGAATTGATCAAAAAGATCATTTCCAGCGAAGTAATCAGCAATCAGGATGACCTGCAATTAAGATTACATTCGTTGGGGATGGAGGTTACACAGGCAACTTTGTCGCGCGACCTGAAGTCTTTGCAGGTCATCAAAGTGAGCGATGCCAAAGCCGGATATGCCTATCGTTTGCCATCCTACGATATGCTGCATCCTGCTCAAAATGAAGCGGGCCCGTCACGGATGAATTTTTTGGCGGACGGGGTACTGGGAATAGAATTTTCAGGTAATCTGGGCGTGATTAAGACCCTGCCGGGATTTGCCCCCAGCACGGCCCTTGCGATAGATGAATCGGGATGCAAGGAGATACTTGGAACCATTGCAGGCGACGACACCATTTTGGTCGTTATCCGCGATGGCGTTGGCCGGAACGATGTGATCCATGCTTTGGTAACGATTATGCCGAAACTCGAAAACCGGCTCTGAGGGAAAGGAAGAAGTGAAACGGAGAAACGGAGATCGGAAATAAGCTTGTAAGTGACTCCTTTAGTTTTGAAAAAAAAACAGCAATAAAAATGATATTCAGCAAGAAGAAAAGTGAAGCACAGAAACCGGAGATCAAAGTAATTCTGGCCGGAGAAGAACATCTGAAATATGTGGATGAAATCAACGATACCATTGAAAAAGCGTCCAAAGAAAGGGGGACCGGGATTGCACGGCGTACCCATGAATACATAGCAGACAAAATCACCGAAGGAAAAGCAATTATTGCGCTGGATGGTGATAAATTTGCAGGATTTTGCTATATTGAGTCGTGGAGCGACGAAAAATATGTGGCCAATTCAGGGTTGATCGTCCATTGGGATTACCGGGGCTTCGGATTGGCGCGCCGGATCAAACACAAGGCTTTCGAAATTTCAAGAAAACGGTTCCCGAAAGCTAAGTTGTTTGGTTTGACCACTGGTTTGGCGGTAATGAAAATCAATTCGGAACTGGGCTACCGGCCGGTAACTTTTTCCGAACTTACCGATGACGAACAATTTTGGAAGGGATGCCAGAGTTGTGTCAACTACGATATCCTGCTAAGGATGAAGCATTCTAAGTGTCTGTGTACCGGAATGTTATACGATCCCGAATGGCAAAAGGGAAAACGAAAGATGAACATGCCCTTCGACCTTTACAGGGAGTGGCTGGAGAAGAGGAAGAAGGACAGAGAATAAACCAGGGAGCATGGAGAACGGAGAATAGAAGAGTGAAACGGAGAAACAGAGAAGAAAGACAAGGGGACAAGGGGACTATTAGACTAGTTAGGTTAAACCTGGGGTTATACCGCGAAGCGGTTAAATATTATTAGCCTGGGGTGGAGCGTAGCGGAACCCCGGGTAAGAGAATGTGGCAATTAAAAATCAAAATATAAACAGATG
>JAMDDG010000011.1 GCA_023488865.1 Bacteroidota bacterium
ACCCTGGCCCTGATGGTGTCACTCGATTCGCCGGAGCTCATTTCGGAAAGCTTGTTAAAAGGTACCGGGACGACTTCCAAATGAATATCGATGCGGTCAAGCAACGGACCGGATATCCTGTTAAGGTATTTCTGCACTACTCCCGGCACGCAGACACATGGTTTGGTCGGATGATTGTAAAAACCACAAGGGCAAGGGTTCATCGAAGCTACCAACATAAAACTGGCCGGAAATTCAACTGAATTTTTTGCCCTGGATACCGTTATGGTACGGTCTTCGAGCGGCTGACGCATCACTTCCAGCACGGACCTTTTAAATTCAGGCAGTTCGTCTAAGAACAAAACCCCGTTGTGCGCCAGGGAAATTTCCCCAGGCTGGGGGATTGTTCCGCCCCCAACGAGTGCGGCATCAGAAATAGTATGGTGCGGACTGCGAAAAGGCCTGCAAATCATCAGCGAGGTTTCATGTTCGATCTTCCCGGCTACGGAATGGATTTTGGTCGTTTCCAAAGCTTCTTTCAAAGTAAATGGAGGCAGAATAGTAGGTATCCGCTTGGCCAACATGGTCTTACCTGCACCGGGAGGTCCGATCATAATTAGGTTGTGGCCACCGGCTGCAGCTATTTCCAATGCCCTTTTGACATTTTCCTGTCCCTTTACCTCCGAAAAATCAACGTCAAACCGGTTCTTACCGGAGTTAAACTCTTCGCGGGTATCTATCACGGTTTGCTTGAGCGGAATGGCACAATTGAAATAGTCAATCACCTCCCGGATGTTTTCCACACCAAAGATTTTCAGCCGGTCGACCACTGCTGCTTCCCTGGCATTTTGAACCGGCACGATCAATCCTTCAAAACCTTCTTCCCTGGCCCGGATGGCAATCGGCAATACCCCTTTGATTGATTGCAGTCCACCGTCGAGCGAGAGTTCGCCCATCATGACAAACCGGTCAATTTCGGGAGCATTGATCTGCTCCGAAGCAGAAAGTATGCCCATGGCAATGGGCAAATCATAAGCAGAACCTTCCTTGTGAATATCGGCAGGGGCCATGTTGATCACGGTTTTCTTACCAGGAAGTTTAAATCCATGGAAACGCAAGGCCGCATCAATTCTTTGCTGGCTCTCCCGGACTGCAAGGTCAGCAAGGCCTACCATGTTAAATCGAATACCCCTCGAAACATCCGTTTCTATCGTGACTGTGGTAGCATCAATACCATGGACCGCGCTACCGTAGGTTTTTACCAGCATGACTCAAAGATTATCAGCTCAATTTGGAATACCCTTAAATATACCGATATTTTTGGAAAAAAAAGAAGGAACGGGAAACAAAAAGAGGATATCTTCCAATCTTTGCACACCCCATAATTCGCTTTAGCCATCAAAAATATAGCGTATATTTGCTTGAACATTCAAAATTGCTTCATCCGTGTCTGACTTTATCCATCTTTTACCCGACTCCGTTGCCAACCAGATTGCTGCCGGTGAGGTTATCCAGCGCCCGGCATCGGTGGTCAAAGAATTGGTCGAGAATGCCATTGATGCAGGGGGTGATTCCATCACGGTAAATGTCAAAGATGCCGGCCGCACCCTAATCCAGGTAACGGATAACGGAAAGGGTATGTCGCCCACCGATGCGCGAATGTCGTTTGAGCGCCACGCCACTTCAAAAATAAAAGAAGCCAACGATCTGTTCTCAATTCGTACGATGGGCTTTCGCGGGGAAGCGCTGGCTTCAATAGCTTCGGTTGCTGACGTTGAGTTGCGTACCCGGCAGCAGGGAGAAGAGTTAGGCACCTATTTGCACATCCTCGGTTCTGTATTGCAAAAACAACAAACCGATCAATGTCCTGAAGGTTCCAATTTTGCGGTTAAAAATCTATTTTTCAATGTTCCTGCCCGGAGAAAATTTTTAAAATCAAATAGTTACGAGTTAAAAAATATTATCACCGAAATACAGCGGATCGCGCTTGCCAATCCGGAATTGGCCTTTTCTGTCTTTCACAACCAGTCGCCGGTGTACGAACTGCCGGCCGAAAATATCCGGAAGCGGATTGTAAGCCTTTTTGGAAAGGCAATCAACCAAAGTCTTACGCCGGTTGAGGTCGAAACTACGCTCGTCAAAGTATCTGGGTTTATTGGTCAGCCAAAGTTTGCCAAAAAAAGTTTTGGAGAGCAGTTTTTCTTTGTGAACGGCCGCTTCATGAAGCATCCTTTCTTTCACCGGGCGGTGATGCATGCTTATGAACGGATTCTGCCTCCGGATTCAGTTCCCTCCTATTTTCTCTATTTTGAAGTAGATCCGTCAACCATCGATATCAACATCCATCCTACCAAAACAGAGATAAAATTTGAAGACGAACAGGCTATCTGGCATATTATCAGCGCCTGTATCCGGGAAGCAATCGGCAGATACAACCTGATGCCGGCCATCGATTTCGATCAGGACGGATCCATTGATATTCCGCTGCCACCGGGAAAAGGGAGCAGTATCGCTCCCCCCGAGATTGAAATCAACCGCCATTACAACCCATTTCAACAAGAGGGCTATCCGGGTTACCGAACAGACCTGAGAAGAGATACTGTCAACAACGGCCAATGGGAAAAACTTTACTCGGGGATGGAGAGGGGAGGCGAAGAGGGAGACGGGAAGAGCGAAGAGGGAAATGATTTTACCTTAGGGAGTCAGCAAGGAGAGAGCGAAAATGGTCAGTCAAGGCTTCAAATCGATGAAGATCAACCTTTTCAGTCGGTCAGTTTCCTTCAGCTGAAAAACAGATATTTGTTAACGCCGGTAAAGTCGGGACTAATGGTAATCGACCAGCGGGAAGCCCATGCCAGGATCCTGTTTGAAAATTTCATGCGAAATTTCAATTCCCATCTGGCTGTCAGTCAGCGGCAGCTATTTCCGCCTGTTCTTCAGTTAAATGCAGCCGATGCTGAAATTTTGAACGCCCTCCGGGACGAACTGCATCAGCTCGGGTTTGAGATCAGGCCGGAAGCCAATCACCAATTTTACATTGACGGGACGCCCGGAGTGTTGAGTCATTTGGATGCAAAAGATCTGGTAGAAAGGGTAATCGCCTCTTTTCAGGACCGGCCTGTCGACCTGATGGACGAGATCAAAGCGCAACTTGCCTTAGTGCTGGCCCAATCCTCCGCAATAAACTATGGCATCCCATTGAAGCAGGAAGAGATAAATGCGCTTTTCAACCAGCTTTTTGCCTGTCAGTCGCCGGCATTCTCGCCTTCCGGGAAGAAAATCATCTCAATCATTGCGTTAGCTGACATTGAAAATCTACTTAAAGAGTAGCGTATCTCGTCCTATTCCTTATTTTTGCAAAACAGATCTGAAAATTTAGTATTATGCAATATCGTCCTGCCTCCCCTTTATCAATTCCGCCCGTTGTCAAGAACCTGATCATGATCAACGTGCTCATGCTGGTGGCAACATGGGCATTGAAATCAACCGGATTGGATCTCACTGAGAAATTAGGACTTTATTATCCGGGTTCTACTCATTTCAGGCCTTATCAACTGGTAACGCATATTTTTATGCATGCCAATTTCATGCACTTGTTTTTCAACATGTTCGCTTTGTATATGTTTGGAAAAGTGTTGGAAATGGTTTGGGGTCCGAAACGGTTTCTGATCTATTTTCTGGTAACCGGATTAGGCGCTGCGACCCTCCATCTTTTTGTAAACTACCTTGAATTGTCTCATGTTGCCAGAACGGTAGATGCTTTTGTGAACACCCCTTCGCCCGAACTCCTTGCCTCCTTTGTCAAAGCCAACCTGGGAGGTCATGCCGCTCCCTGGGTTCACGACTTTATCAACAAATGGTATGAAGCACCCGGCAATCCCGCTTATGCCCAGCAAGGGGTTGAACTGGTTCAGAAGATTTTCGAAGAAAGAATTGACATTCCTACCGTAGGTGCATCAGGTGCGGTATTTGGTATTTTGTTGGCTTTCGGTGTGCTCTTCCCCAATACAGAATTGATGTTGCTTTTCCCTCCGGTCCCTATCAAGGCCAAATACTTTGTGATCGGGTACGGTTTAATTGAACTCTATCTGGGCTTTACGCAATCAAACAGCGATGTGGCCCATTTCGCCCATCTTGGCGGGATGCTGTTCGGATACCTGCTGTTAAGATACTGGAATGTTAGCTCGAAGAATTTTTATTGAAGTGACAATAATATGGGAATTACCGATGAGATTAAACTTTCTTACCAGCATGGATCCTATCTAACGAAGCTGATCTACATCAACCTCGCGATTTGGGTTCTGGTTAGGCTGACTGCAGTAATTATGATCCTCGGGGGTAACGATAATCTCTCTTATATCGATTGGCTGTCCCTGCCTGCCTCATTTGGTCAATTTATAACGCGACCGTGGACACTGGTCACCTACATGTTTCTTCATTATGAGTTGCTGCACCTGCTTTTCAATATGTTGTGGCTTTATTCCTTCGGTCGGATTTTCCTTGAATACCATCAACCACGCAAATTACTGTATATCTATCTTTTGGGTGGTTTATCCGGCGGTCTTTTTTTTATGGCCGCCTACAACTTCTTCCCCTATTTTCAACACGCCCTCGCTTTCACCCAACTTCTGGGAGCTTCAGCTTCCGTAATCGCCATTGTGATTGCGACAGCCGTCTATGTCCCAAATCATGAGATCCATCTGATCCTTGTGGGCCCGGTTAAAATTAAATGGATTGCCCTTTTCTCCATAGTCCTGTACTTTGTCAGCCTTACCGGGGAAAATGCAGGTGGTAACTTTGCCCACCTGGGTGGTGCATTTTGGGGTTTTTTGTACATGACCTTGTTAAAATCGGGATTTGACATTTCGGTCCGAACCGAACAGTTTTTTGACAGGCTTTTTAGCTGGCCAAAGCCCAAAAGAAAGCTTAAAGTCGAATATAATTCAGGCAATTACCGCGAATACGCCTACAACAAGCACAAAAAAGCGGAACAGGAAGAGATCAACCGAATGTTGGACAAAATCAGCACTTCCGGTTACGACTCTTTGACCGCAGATGAAAAGGAGATGCTCTTCAGGATGAGTGGTAAAAAATGAAACGGACATGAGAAAATTTTCCACGCACTGGAGGAGAATTCCATAAGACTGCTGAAAAACAAAATTCTAAACACATGGGGGAAAAAAACTTTAGAAATTTTTTTTCAAAATTCGGGTTCTTCCTTAACCTTGGTTTTGGCGGGTTGCTTTTGATTGTGTACTTATCTTTTTATATTCCACCCGACAGTTTTTGGCCTGCCCCTTTTTTAGGGTTATTGTATCCCTATATTCTGATGGTCAATCTGGTATTTGTCTGCCTGTATGCACTGTTACAATCAAGAAAAATACTGCTCTCATTCTTGATTATCCTTCTCGGTTATCAACACTTTTTAAATTTTATCCAACCAATACCCAATTTCAGGCCCTCAACTGTTGGATTAAAGATTCTCAGTTACAACGTACACTATTTTTCAGCCGACATCGCCAAAAAGCAAAACGACAATCCCAGGATACTTGCCTATCTGCAAAAGGTGGATGCCGATATCATTTGCCTCCAGGAAACAAGGCTGTTTAAAACAGGGAAGCTGAGCCCGGATGGCATCAGGGATGCATTGCCGGGGATCCGGCACTACCAGTTGGCCCACTCCATCTCCAACGCCGGGCCAATGACCTTGTCAAAATTCCCCATTGTTCGGTTAGGGGAGATCCGCTTCGAACACAGCGCCAATATGGTACTTTTTTCGGATATTTTGCTCCGTCCGAATGACACGATCAGGATTTACAACTGTCATTTTCAATCGTACAGGATCACACCGGAAGATTATTCGCTCACCGATCCGGATAAAACAGGAACAAATGAACAACAACTTTTGGAAGCCAGGCTGATCACAAAAAAGATGATCCTTGCATTTTCGATCCGGGCCCAACAATCCAGGACTGTAGCTGCCCATATTAGAAAATGTCCTTATCCGGTGATTGTTTGCGGTGATTTCAACGACACGCCGCTCTCGTACACTTACTACAATCTGGGAAAACAGTTAAAAGATGCATTTACCGAAGCCGGATTTGGGATTTCAAGTACTTACAACGGCATTTCACCTTTCTTCCGTATTGATTATATTCTTTACAATCAAAGTTTTAATGCTGTATTCTACCGGCGCGAACGGATTGATTTGTCTGATCATTTCCCGGTGTTTGCCATTCTAAAAGTGCCTGGCGTGAATTAAATCCTTCAAATACAACTAACATTCCAAGTTATATTATCTTATATCTCATAACTCATAATTCATGCATTAGTATCCCGATCTATTGAGCCGGAGGGGTTGATGCCGTTTTAATGCCAGACACCTCCATATAATAGTCAGAAAAATCATTTTACACATTCCATCAGATTTATTTTATTTTAATGAAGTATATTTGGCTTTATGAAAAAATACCGGGCCCTAATTATTGATGACGAAAAGAACGTACGCGATGTTTTGGAGTTATTGCTGATCCAATATTGCGATAATGTTGAAGTTGTCGCCATTGCCCAATCTGCTGCTGAAGGACGTGAATTTCTAAAAACGCATCACATTGATTTTATTTTTCTGGATATTTCGATGCCCAAAGAAGACGGTTTCACTTTTCTGACTACTATTCCAAAAGAAGATTACAGTATTATATTTGTCACGGCTTTCGAAGAATACGCATTAAAGGCGCTAAAAGCAAGTGCCATCGACTATTTGTTAAAACCCATCAATCCCCTGGAGTTATGCGAAGCTGTATCCAAAGCTGTTCATCACCATGAATTACGCCAAAGCCATGATCAGGAGAAAATAAATTACCGCCAATCACTTGAAAATCTCAATGAAAATATAAATTTAGGGTTTAAGCCTATTACCAGGATAACTGTGGCAGAGCAATTTGGATTCCAGCTTGTTAATACCTCTGACATTATGTATCTCGAAGCTGATAGCAATTATACGATACTGCATCTGTCCGGATTAAAAAAAATAGTCGCAACCAGAACCATGGGGGATTTTGAAAAAATCCTGGACCCCTTTTCTTTTTTCCGAATCCACAAATCAATTATCATCAACATCAATCACCTGAAAGCTTATTCAAGTTACCAGGGAAATTTTGTAGAATTAAATGACGGAACCTCTTTAAATATTTCCCGCAGGCGATTGAATGACTTTCGTGAAGCCATCAAACATTTCACCATATCAATTGACTGACTTGAGAAGAGGAATATTTTTGATCCTGGTTATCCTGGCATTTTTCTGCAAAAACTTGTTGGGACAGAGTCCCTACATCCAGCATTATACCACTTTGGAAGGGCTCCCTTCAAATGATGTTTACCAGGTTTTTCAGGATAGCAAAAAGTTTATTTGGTTTGCTACCGATGCCGGTCTGGCCAGGTTCGACGGGAACAGATTTACCTATTACCGGAAACAGAACGGCCTTAATGGTAATGACGTATTTGATATAAAAGAAGATTCATTTGGTCGAATATGGTTCTTCAACATAAATGCCTCCCTCAATTTTTTTTACAATAACACGATCTACAATGAAAAGAATGCCCCTTTTCTGGATTCCCTGAGAAACAATGATTTCAGCCGTAAATTTTTTGAGGATGAAAATAGGAACATCTATTTCTATGACAACCCCCAACGGATTATTTTTTCCCTTGATCCTAAGAATCATGTAACTCAGTACAAATTTCCCGGTATTCCCCTCCCCAGCGATATTAAACCGTTTGTTATGGAAAATCTTGCCATTCGTTACATGAGCAAGAATAAGAATGGTGAATTCACTTTCTGGGCACCTTCCGGAAGCTTCAGAACTAAACAACTATCAAAAGCGCCTGAATTGGTCAGCCGTAAATTCAGGTTCAAGGATATCATTACCTCTTCAAATAACAAATACATATTGGTCCGTGCAGAAAAAAAATCAAAATTTGAAGTTAAAAGATTTAACGACGAAATAGCTTTTGACGAAATAGCACCGCTTTTCAGCATTAACTCAGAATTTATTTCTTCCATTCTTGAGGACAAAAAGGGTATTTTATGGATTTCCACCTACGATAAAGGAGTTTATTGCATAAAAAATAACAAAATCATTTACCATTTTGACATCAAAGATGCCAAGACGGTTATACAGGACCATGAGAACAATATCTGGATCTGTTCACTAAAGGATGGAGTTTATAAGATCAACCCATTCTTTTTAGATCACGAGCACTTCGAAAATTCTGTTTTCGGGAATAGTGGAATTTTTGCCCTGTGTCCAAACGACAGTTCGGGTATCTGGTGTACCAATGGAAAAATGGTTTACCTGATAAAAAATAAAGAAATATATAAATTAGATTTTCAGCATAAGGAGAATTCTTTTAACCAGATTCTACAAGTTGGTCAACACACCTTGATTGTAGGTGAAACCAGCAGGCACCCATTTGCACTGGAAGGCATCCGGCTTAATCAAACCGGAAAAAAAATCTGTATTGATAAAATGAGCCAATTAAAAGTGCCGCTGAAGAAAATAATTTACAATAAGCAAAAGAATGAGATCAGTTCTTATAACCAGCTTTTTTTATATTTTGTTAAGCCTGATCGATTGTTCAAAGAATTAAGCGCCGTAAAGACCGGGGAACGAATATATAACACTTATTATGATACCCACAATGAGTTAATCCTTAATGCAAAAAAAAATTACATTTATCAGAACGGAACAGCAAAGATTGATGAAGGACTATCTTGTTTCAACAACAAAATAATTATTGATCATTTGAACTTAGACAATAAAACGGAATTATTCAATATTGAAGGAGACAGCCTTTTTTTACGCAACGACGGAAAACTGTATAATTTATCTGCCGCTTTTGAACAACCCATAGATTTTCAGATCAAATATCTCGCTTACCATGATTCCACTTTATTGGTTGCAACATCCAGAAATATCTATGTATGCAATAATCCATTAAAGATTTTAAAAAAGATACCTGCCCATTTGCAGCTGATCAACCTCAATTTTGAATCCATTCACGACATCGAATGCATCAACGACAAACTTTACGTCGCCAGCGACGATGGTTTGACGGCAATACCCTTTCACGACCTGTACAATACCGACGCTTATTTGCCTATTCCCTATTTTCAGTCTATTAAGATCAACGACCAGAAAAACCTGGTCAAACATAACCCTATTTCTTTAATCAGCGGTCAAAGGATTAATATTTCTTTCAGCAGTATTAACTTCTCAATCAGTCCGATCATCTTTTCCTACAAATTAGAGGGAGCTGATGCAAACTGGACCATTGTAAAAGGTTCAAATGTAGTTCTGCAGAATTTACCAAAAGGCGACTTCCTTTTTAAACTTCGTGCGCGCAAACCTACCTCAGCCTGGAGCGAACCTGTAGAATTAAACCTTAAAATCAAAGCAACTTTAGGACGGAATCCCATCTTTCTGGGTTTTATTTTTTTACTTCTGATCGGATTAGGGTTTCTCATTATACTGAGAAGAAAAAATGTTGAACTGAAAAGACGCGAAATGGAACATCAGCTTATAATGCTGGAACAAACATCCCTGCAGGCGATGATGAACCCTCATTTTATTTTTAACGCGCTGGGTTCAATTCAAAGCTTTCTATTACGGAACAAACCATATGAAGCTGGAATTTATCTCTCCAAGTTTGCCCGGTTAATCAGACAAAACCTCAATGCCCTTAATTCGGCAGAAATCAATCTGGAAGAAGAAGTTGACAGGCTTAAAAATTACCTCGACCTGGAAAAATTAAGGATGGAAAATAAGTTTGAATATCATATCAATATTGATGAATCAATTGAATCTGAATATATTCTGATCCCTTCGATGATTATCCAACCATTCATCGAAAATTCGGTCTGGCACGGTATTGCCAACATAGAAGGGAAGGGCTTTATCTCGATAGTTTTCAAACTTCATAGCCAAAAATCGTTGCAGATCACCATCGAAGACACCGGAATCGGAATAAAAAACTCCTTGAAAATCAGCTCCGGAGACAACAAGCACCTGAAATTAGGCATGACCATTACCCGGAAGCGACTGAAACTCCTTGGCCAAAAGTATGGCATAGAAACCAGTTTAGTTTACAGTGAAAAATCACCCGGAAGCCAAAACCCCGGGACTTGTGCTACAATGATCGTTCCTTTTTTTTATAACAATTCAGGGACCCAACAAGATGTTAAAAAATAGGACAGTTCATACTTCTACAATAGCCCTATAACCAGAAAGTGTAATCCCTTAATCACTTTACAGTAAGCCAGAGACATTATTCTTTTGTCCGTTCGCTCGACCAGATATTCCTTCATTCTATAATATCTAACCGTTGGCTCAAAAGTCATGTTTACTTTAGCCCTAATTTGTATACTTGTGTAGAAAAACTGAAAAAATTCCTGAAAAGAGAATTTTATTTCCTGCTTTACCAGTACCGTTATGCCTTTAGAAGTATCTAAACCAAATTTAATTTAAGATGGCTATTTTCCGAGCTACTTGGGGTGATCTTTTGCCCTAAGTACTTGCTTTTCAAACGGGTATTTGAAAACACCCAAAATCTAAAATTGAATATTCAATGAAAAAAAAATTAGCTGTACTGATGGATATTACCTTAATTTTTTTGCTTGTATTATTGAGTAGCAATTTCCCGGAATCATTACCCAGGTATAATCCAAAAACTTACTCTTCTTTTACGGCCAAAAGTGTTGAAAAGAAAGTACAAGACAGCCAAAAAAATAGCCCTGAATATTCAGGGCCAATTTCTTTACAGCCTATTAAAGCAATATTTCATTAAAGAAGCGCATCAATTTTAGCAGCAAGAATTGTTTTTGGAACAGCCCCGACTTGTTTGTCTGCAATATCCCCTCCCTTAAAAAACAAAACGGTCGGGATGTTGCGAATTCCAAATTTAGCTGCGGTAGCCGGATTAGAGTCGACATCCATTTTGGTAATAACTGCGCGGCCTTTGTAGTCGTCTGAAAGTTCACTTACCAGCGGGCCAATCATCCTGCACGGGCCACACCATTCTGCCCAGAAATCAACCAAAACAGGCTTGTCTGATTGAAGGACAATCTCTTCAAAATTGGCATCAGTAACTTCTATGGTCATGATTTATATTTTAAAATTTAATATTGTTTTGCACGCTTGAAGGTACAAAATTACAAAATTAATTTATACTAAGGTTGATTAAACTGTGATTTTGCAAATAGCTCTTTAGTCCGGGCGACAAGGTAACGTTTTTAGTCCGCGAAAACATCTGGACGCGCATATCCGTTTCGGTATCCACCAGATTAAAGCGAAGGAGTGTTTTCCCCTGATTGTTCAGAAGAAGTGTTTCCAGTTCATTGATGGTCTTTTCTTCAATCCGGTCGAGCGGAATTTCAAGCGTGATATTTTCAGCATTGGATGCCAGTTCTTCAAGAAGCTCCATCTTTACCGGTTTGAATTCATAATCATTCCCTCCGTTCCATCGCTCCGATACCCTTCCCCTGACCAATAAAAACAGTCCTTTCCTGCAAAATTTGCTAAAAGTGACGTAATCGTTGCCAAATAGCATAATCTTTAGTGATCCGTTGTAATCGGTTAAAACCATGCTGGCAAAATTCTTTCCGTTTTTGGAGATCCCTTCCTGGGCTTCAGTTACAATCCCTGCAAATGTCAGTTCACGGTTTTTGAATGCAGGCAGATCAGCGCTTAAATCTGAGAGTGTTACCCCTTTGGTACAGAAACTATTGATCTCCATTTTGTATTCATCCAGCGGATGCGCCGAGAGATAGATGCCGATCAGGTTTTTTTCTTTTTCAAGGGCGACAATATTTGGCCATTCAGGCACATTGGGGATGGAAGGCAGTTTGATTGCTATGGGTTGGATATCGCCAAAAAGATTGCCCATAGGAGCCGATTTTTCAGTTTGAACCTTATTCCCGTATTTTATAAGGGCTTCAATGAATGTAGTGCCATCACCGGAATCTGCAAAAAACTGGGCCCTGTTCATCGTTTGAAAACTATCGAAAGCCCCTGCCATCGCCAACCCCTCTAAATTTTTCTTGTTCGTTGACTGTAAGTTAACACGTTCTACCAGATCAAAAATACTTTTATACTCCCCGTTTTGGTCGCGTTCTTTCAGGATATCTGCCACAGCTCCGGCACCCACCCCTTTGATGGCAGTGAGGCCAAATCGCAACGCACCGTTTTTGTTAACAAAGAAAGAAGCTCTCGACTCATTAATGTCCGGTCCAAGCACTTTCATCCCCATGTGGTTGCACTCGTCCATAAAAAGTGAGATCTTATCTGAATTAGAGAGGTTACAGCTCAAAACTGCGGCCATAAATTCGGAAGGATAGTGTGCTTTCAGGAAGCCGGTCTGGTAGGCAATGAAGGCATAACAAACGGAGTGCGATTTATTGAAAGCATAGGAAGCAAACGACTCCCAATCTTTCCATATCTTCTCGGCGAGTGAATCCGGGGCCCTGCCAAGCACTTTACATCCCTCCACAAAGAGTGTGTTTTGTTTGCATCCTTCCTTGAATTTTATTTTCAGTTCGTCCATCATCTTCCGGTCCTTTTTCCCCATGGCTTTGCGAAGCGAATCGGACTGCCCCCTGGTGAAATTGGCCAAAGCGCGCGCCTGAAGCATCACTTGCTCCTGATAGACAGTAATCCCATAAGTATCTTTGAGATAGGCTTCCATCATCGGATGATCGTAGACAACCTCTTCCCGTCCATGTTTCCGGTTAATATAGGAAGGGATGTTGTCCATCGGGCCGGGACGGTACAGGGCATTCATGGCCACAAGATCTTCAAAACAGTTTGATTGCAACTGCCTCAGCCATTTTTTCATACCGGCAGATTCAAACTGAAAAATAGCCGTAGTCTCACCCGTGCTGAATAACTCAAATGTGAGGGCATCGTCCATCGGGATGCGATCAATGTCCAACGTGATCTTCCTGGTAAGTTTAATATTTTCGAGACATTCCTTGATGATGGAGAGGGTTTTCAATCCCAGGAAGTCCATCTTCATCAATCCGATTGGCTCTACAAAATGGCCATCATATTGGGTAGTAAGCAGATCTTCATCCTTGGTGGGCATCAGCGGGATGTGCATATCGAGCGGGTCGCGGCCAATGATTACGCCACAGGCATGTACCCCGAATTG
>JAMDDG010000314.1 GCA_023488865.1 Bacteroidota bacterium
GCCTATTTGCCCAGCCCGCAGGGCGTTCGCCTTCGTCTTTCTGCAAGGGGCAGGGAGCAAACAATGATGGAAAAGGAAGTAGAAAACCGGATCGCTCTCTTGCAAGAGTTGATCCCGGCCAATATTTACGGCTTTGATGAAGAATCACCGGGCGGAAGTATCGGAAAAATGCTGACGGAAAAGGGGTGGACGGTTTCAACCGCTGAAAGCTGTACCGGAGGCGCTATTGCCCGGCTTTTTACAGAGAACCCCGGTAGCTCTGCCTACTTCAAAGGTTCAGTCGTGGCCTATTCGAACGAAATAAAAACCAAAATATTAGGAGTTACTGAAGATACACTCATTAAATATGGCGCCGTCAGCCGGGAAGTCGTGGAAGCGATGGCCCTAAGTGCCTGCCAACTGATGAATACCGATTTTGCCATCGCTACCTCCGGAATTGCCGGCCCCAGCGGAGGCACAACGGAGAAACCCGTGGGCACCGTCTGGATTGCCGTTGCCCGCGGTGAGCAAGTTACCTCCCAATTGTATAATTTTGGAAACGACCGTGAGCGCAATATTGCCCGAACCGGTCAAACAGCCCTGTTTATGCTGAGAAAATTAGTCCTGTCAATTTAAAAAAAATGCAATGAACAAGAAAAAAATAGGTTTGATCACTGCTGCTGTCCTGGCAGCGCTGCTATTGTTGATGGTTATTTTGCCCATCGTTTTTAAGGGCAACATCGTCACAAAAGTGAAGCAGATGGCCAACGAATCATTGTTGGCAAAACTCGACTTCCAGGCTGTCGATATCTCCCTTTTCAGGAGTTTTCCCCAGCTCGACATACGCTTAAATGACCTCACAATTTCCGGTATCAACGAATTTGAAGGAAAAACCTTGTTAAGCGTCGCAACCCTATCAACCTCTGTTTCGCTCTCCTCTTTGTGGAAAAGCGACGGCATCACGGTTTCCGAAATCATCTTCAAAAATCCGCAGGTTAATTTTTTGGTCAATCCTACCGGGAAAGCCAACTGGGACATTGTCAAGCCTTCTGCAACAGGCAGTTCAAAAGAAGGCAAAAGTCCGATGAAGGTTGCCTTGTCTAAGATTCAACTACTCAATACCGCTTTAAGCTACCAGGATGATCAATCGAAAATGATCGCCCGGTTTAAGGAGGGGAATTTCGATTTGTCAGGTTTTCTTCAGGGTAGCGACAGCAAACTGAACTTCGCAGGCAAAGCCGACAGCATCTCATTCGAATATGGTGGCAAAAAACTCGTTAGCGGGATGAAAGTGAGCGGCGAAGGAGCCCTTCAGGCCAACTTCGATCAGATGAATTTTCGTTTCCTGGACAATAAATTCAAGATCAACCAGCTTCCGGTCGAACTTCAGGGTACTTTTGTAATGGGAGACAAGGCCGATCAATACGATCTAACCTTCAAGTCGGACGGGGCATCGCTCGACGAACTGATCAGTTTTTTGCCTCCCGGACAGCAGCAAAAGCTAAAAACTTACGAGAAAGGCGGCACGCTATCCTTTAGCGGGGCTGTGAAAGGAACCTACTCCGATCAGACATTCCCTGCTTTACAGGCTGATTTGAAACTGGTCAACGGACGGTTGAAATATCCTTCCAAACCGGATGAAATAAACAAGATCGGGATCGAAGCCACATTGAGCAAACCGCAGGGGCCAATGGATTCGCTCAAGATTGCCATCCATAAAATGGAGGCTACAATTGCCGGTCATCCGGTGATTGCCGATCTTTCTGTGACTTCGCCGGTCAGCAACCCTTTTCTGGCAGGTGATGTGGTGGGCGAAATCGATTTTTCCACCCTGAAACAGACCATTCCGCTCGACTCGATGGAAATCAGCGGAATGGCAAGGGCCAACATCCATTTCAGCGGGCCCTATTCTGCCATCGATAAGGGCGAATACGACAAATTTCAGACCAAAGGGGATATCTCCTTGCTGGATTTTGCCTACCGTTCCCCCATTTTCCCTGACAGGCTGGGGATCCAATCCGCCGGTTTCACATTTAATTCCAAAGAGGTTACCATCTCCTCCATGAAGGGGAAATTGGGCCAGAGCGATTTCACGGTAGATGGTTCATTCGCCAATTATTGGGCCTACATCCTGAAGAATGGCACCGTACAGGGCAATATCAAAGTTAAATCCAATCAGCTGGACGTGACACAACTGATGAATGGCGGGACACAAACCGCGGATACCATCCACAGCGATCCTTACGTCATCCCCGACAGGATCGACCTGACCGTTCAGGCTGATGTCGACAAGATGCTTTATAGCAGAATGGAGATCAGAAATACAACCGGTAAACTGGTAATAAAAGACCAGAAATTAAATCTGGACCAGCTTTCGATGAACCTGCTGAAAGGAAGAATGGTCATCTCTGGCGTCTATGCTGCCAAAGAAAACAACCCCGCAGACTTCAATTTCAAGATGGACATCAAGGATTTTGATCTTCCTACTGCTTATCAGTCGGTTGGATTGGTCCGTCATCTTCTTCCCATTGCCGGAAACAGCAAAGGGACTTTCTTATCAGGATTAACGCTAAGCGGAACCTTAGGCAAGGGCTATGCCCCCAATTTTGCAGCACTGAACGGAGGCGGACAGATTTCGCTGAAAGGTATTGAATTGGTTGGAACTAATATGTTTACCGAGATCGGAAAGTATTTCAGAAAGGATTTGTTTACCAATGTCAAGGTGAATGATTTTGTCAGCAATTTAACCATTACCAACGGTGCAGTATCGATTTCCCCTTTTACGACCAAAATTGCCAACCAGGAGGTAACGATCTCTGGAAGCCAGAGTTTGGCGCTGGACTTAAATTACCAGCTTAATTTCAAGGTTAACAAAAGTGATCTGAGTTCGGATGTGACCGGTTTGATCGGCTTCGTGCCCGGCACCGAAAACATTGAAAAATATCCGATCAAGATTAATGTAGTGGGCAACCTGAAGAAACCGGATATCAAGGTGGATCTTTCGGAGGCAAAGGACCTGGTAGCCAAAGAATTTTCGAAAAAGGCCAAATCAACTTTGCAGGATGCAGCCAAGAAATTTGGGTTGGAGGGGCTGTTTAAATAAAAATGCTGGGGTAGCGCATTTCAACGCGAAAAATGACAGGACACTTTCTGCACCGGGAAAAGTTATAAAAATTTTAACTCGATAAAAGTGTAGTTAAACCACCTTTTTATCGCGATAAAAGTGTATTGATATCTTTACCGAGTTTAAAGGAGCGCTCACAGAACAGTATGTGATGCAACAACTACGACTGAACAGTGAACGCTATATCGGATATTGGACCAACGACCGGAGTACATCGGAGGTCGATTTTGTCATCCAGGAGGAAGGGGAAGTTATTCCCATTGAGGTAAAATCAGGTGAAAACCTGAAAGCCAAAAGCTTCAGGTTATTTTGTGAAAAGTACAAACCTTCAAAAGCCATCCGGACTTCCCTGTCCGGTCACAAAGAAGAATCGTGGATGGAAAACGTCCCATTGTATGCTATGCAATGATATAACAAATTAAGGGTTTTCCGTTTTCCGCCCAGTCGGTGTAGATTATTTTGTATTTGGTGGGTATACCTGGTGCATTGAACAACATTGGGGCAATTAAGATTACTGCTAAATTGTGCGAGAGCCGCCAACCGGGTGGCTATACTAACCCTATCTTTCCAACTGTAATGACATGCACCATCATTGTTGATAAAAATCTGTTCCAACTCGAAGACAATATCTCTGCCGACGACCTCTAAATGTCGCCGGAAGAAATTCCGCAACTCATTAATGTAAGCGCCCTAGTTCTTGAGGCTATATGGTGTCGTGACAGGTCTTGGGTCGTTGGCCTCATTGAAAAAATACTCGTAATTTACCTGCAAAATCTTACCTTTGTAATTTATTTGGGAAATGTAGTACCTATTGAGAAAACAGTAATATGAAGATCGCGTTAATCGGATACGGAAAGATGGGAAAAGAGATCGAGCAGGTTGCGGTCAGTCGCGGTCACTCGGTGGTTTTGAAAATTGATGTGGATAATCAACATGATTTGACGGTTGAAAATCTGGCCAAAGCAGATGTGGCAATAGAGTTTACTATTCCAACTTCCGCTGTCGGGAATTACAGGATTTGTTTCGAAGCGGGTGTACCGGTGGTAAGTGGCACTACCGGCTGGTTAGACCAGAAACCGATGGTCGAAAAAGAGTGCCTGGCGCAAAACGGTTGTTTTTTCTACGCTTCCAATTATAGCCTGGGCATGAACCTTTTTTTCGAGCTAAATAAAATCCTGGCCCGCATGATGAAGCCCTTTCCTCAGTATGATATCTCGATGACAGAGATTCATCATACGCAAAAATTAGATGCCCCCAGTGGTACCGCCATTACTTTAGCCGAAGATATTCTGGCAGAAAACGGATCCAAAAAAAGATGGACGATTGATGAGCCTAAAAATAAAGAGGAGCTTCACATAACGCCTATCCGGAAAGATCCATACCCCGGATTACACACAGTGAAATATGATTCGGAAGTCGATTACCTCGAAATCACCCATAATGCTTACAGCAGAAAAGGATTAGCTTTGGGCGCCGTTTTAGCAGCCGAATTTTGTTTCGGAAAAAATGGTATTTTCACCATGTCTGATTTGTTAAAATTTAACTGAATAAAATATGTTTAAGAACGTCACAAAAGGCCAATGGATCCAATTTGGCATTATCGAAGGTTTATACTTATTGTGGGTTATTTGGCTCGGAAATTATTGGTGGTTACTCGGATTGGCCGTTATTTTCGATATGTACATCACCGGTAAGGTTCACTGGACTTTCTGGAAAAAGAAAAATCCACCTCAAGGCAAACAGACTAAGTTGGTTGAATGGGTAGACGCCATTATTTTCGCAGTCATTGCAGCCACCTTCATCAGGCTGTTTTTTATCGAAGCGTATACCATCCCTACTTCATCGATGGAAAAATCCATGATGGTCGGCGACTATCTTTTTGTCAGCAAAACGGCTTACGGACCAAAAATGCCAGTTACGCCCATAGCCTTCCCATTTGTTCACCATACGATGCCGTTTACGACAGCCACCCCGTCATTTTCCGAAATTATTCACAATAAATACAAGAGACTGGCAGGTTTTGGAAAGGTCAAGAACGATGATGTAGTCGTCTTCAACTTCCCGGAAGGGGATACGGTAGCGACCAATATGCAGGACCGCAGCTATTATGAAATGGTCAGGACCTATGGCAGGGAGCGCGTAAATACCGACAAACGATCGTTCGGGGATATCATCTACCGTCCGGTCGATAAAAGGGAAAATTACATCAAACGATGTATCGCCATTCCCGGCGACTCGCTCAAAATCGTGAACGGTCAAGTATACGTGAACAACAAACCTCAAAAAGAAATACCCGGAATTCAATACAAATACCTGGTCACTATACAGGGCAATTCGCTCAACTCCAACGCTATGGAAAAGCTTGACATTGCCCCCGAGGATATCGAAGGATCAGGATCCAGAATGATCATAACGCTTACTGCCGATAAATTAAAAAAAATGGATGGGATGAAATTTATCACATCCAAGGAGCGGATTATTTGGCCTAAAAATGATCACGACCCCAATTTTTTCCCAAGCGATAATCAATATTCCTGGAACCTGGACAATTTTGGTCCGCTTTGGGTTCCCAAGAAGGGTGTAACAATCCCCCTTACCACCAAAAACCTTCCGCTTTACCGTAGGATCATCGGCGTTTACGAAGAGAACGACCTGAAAGTGAAAGACGGGGTGATCTACATCAACGGAAAGGTAGCCAACGAGTACACTTTTAAAATGGATTACTACTGGATGATGGGCGACAACCGCTACAACTCTGCTGACTCGCGGTACTGGGGTTTTGTCCCTGAGGACCACATCGTAGGTAAGGCCTCATTTGTCTGGCTTTCATTAGACAAAAACAAATCCTTCCTGTCGAAAATCCGTTGGAACAGATTCTTTATGGTCGTAAAATAAATCCTTCTGCTTTTCCTGAATGGAACAAAGCAACAACAGGGTAATTCTGAGCAGCGCCTATCTGGCTCCTGTACAGTATTTTAGTAAACTGATACCCTACGATGAGGTATGGATTGATCTGAGTGAACACTTTCTCAAACAATCCTACCGCAATCGTTGCAAGATCCTGACAGCCAACGGACCCCAAAATCTATCCGTTCCTGTCACGGAAGGTTCCAACTCAAAACGCATCATCAGGGATGTTGTCATTTCATACGATCATCCTTGGCAAAAACTGCACTGGAAAGCGCTTCTTTCCGCTTACAACAATGCCCCTTTTTTCGAGTTCTATGCTGATGCTTTTGCACCATTTTACCACGAAAAAAGGTGGAAATTTTTGATCGATTTCAATCAGGAAATCCAGTCGGTGGTTTTGGAAGAACTCAACCTGAAATGCGATATCCGGGTTACCGATACGTTTTTACCACCTACCGGGATAACTACCGGCACTGACGATTTTCGCTACTCGATCCACCCCAAGGTAAACAGGCAAACCGTTGATGATCGCTTTACTCCTATCCCATACATGCAGGTTTTTCAGGAAAAATTTGGCTTTACTCCAAACCTGAGCATTATTGATCTGCTCTTTAATGAAGGACCGATGACTGTTGATGTGCTGATGAGTTGATGAGTTGATGTGGTGATGAGTTGATGTGGTGATGAGTTGATGGGTGATTTTTATATCTTATGTCTCATATCTTATTTTCCCGTCCAAAACACCTTAATTCCTGAAGTTTAATCTGTGAAATTTGTGTAATCTGTGGTTAGGTGGTCAGGCAGTTTTATTCGTTGCTTTGGATAATCCGGCGCATCAATCTCATCTGGTGTGAATAACGCCCGGTATCGATGTTGAAAATCCCAAAATGATCGATGTTGTCAATCCTGACTTTCCCGGAAGAATGGATAATTTTGTTTTTCTCCCAAATAACCCCAACATGGACTATTTTCCCCTCTTCGTTGTCGAAGAAAGCGAGGTCGCCCGGTAAGGCCTCCTCCACGAAAGTGACATTTTCCCCTATCAATGCCTGTTGGTTGGCATCCCTGGGTATTTGGATTCCTATCATTTTATATAGAATCTGGGTAAACCCTGAACAGTCAACCCCAAAGGGAGAACGTCCACCCCACAAATAGGGCGAATTAAAATATTTCAGCGCGTTCTCAATCAGGAGACTGCGGATATTTTTTTTAACAGGTAAAATCCTGTCCCCCTGAATGGTATAGGACTCTTTCCCTATCCTGAAGGTGTTACAGGAAGGCTTATAGAACGGCAACGAGCTTCCGGCTACGATAAGAAAATTGCTGTACCCGTTTTCGGGCTGTACGATGTTAAACGGGTTCGTGGTAACAATTAACGGTTGCTTAGACAGCTTTTGAAAAGTTTTTTCAGTTATTTCACACACCATTTTCTGATCAATCCAGCCTTCACAACCGTCAAAAAAAAGTTTGATCTTACACCATTTTTTGTTTTCGTCAATAATGCTATAGTGCTCACCAAAAAGAATTTGCGTGCACATTTCGCTGGTCTCGCCCGGATCGGTCCGCACGGGGACAATGCTCAGATTAGAGATTCCGTATCTCATTAAAAATTTACTATTTTTGAATAATCCCAAAGATAGAAATTTATTGTGTTTTGACTTAGAAATCAACAGCGTTAATGCGATGGAACCCAAAATTATAAAAAGGATAAGCCCCAAACGATGGCATAGGATCTTCCTGGCAATCCTTTTTTTGCTGACAAGCATCGCACTCTATTTTTCGCTGCCACATGAGGCGCGGTTTCGTTACGAATACCAGAAAGGGCGCCCCTGGATGCATGCTACGCTTTATGCACCTTTTAATTTCGCAATCATAAAATCAGAGCAAGAGATAAAACATGAAAAAGATTCTTTGCTAAAAGGGGAAATACCCTATTTTGTATTTGCAGATTCAATAACCCAGCGCGCCATATCGTCCTTAAGCAATGAAATTGATCGTCTGAAAGCCGCTAAATCAATCAATTTTGTCGAAGGCACTTCCCTGAAGTTAAAAGTGATGGGAGTGTATTTCGACCTGTACAATGTTGGTATTTTAGATCAGGATTTCATCAACAGCTCCAATTTATCAGGGAAAAACAGGTTAAAAATCCTGAAAAATAATATTGGAAAAGAGATTCAGATCTCCTCCCTCTATTCACTAAAAAGCGCATACAGTGAAGTCAGAAGAAGGCTGGATGATCTGAAAAACCTTCATCCGGAATGGAAAACCTTTCTGGACGACTTTCAACCCGAAAGATTTCTTGCCAGTAACCTAATATATGATCGGGAGAAAAACCAACAGATGGAGGAGAAAATGATAGCGGATATTTCTACCAATCACGGGATTGTACAGGAAGGGGAACGAATTATATCCCAGGGCGATATCATCTCTGCCAGGACTTTCCCGATTCTTGAATCGCTTAGGATCTCCTTTGAAAATAGCCGGGGTCAAAATACCAAATACATTTTAATCGTTCTCGGAAGAATAATTTTGATTGTAGTTCTCCTGCTCACCCTTTATCTGTTTCTACTCAATATCCGCAAAAAAGTGATGCGGTCTAAAAGGGATATTTCTTTTATCCTGATCACGCTCACCTTGATGATAGCCTGTTGTTCCCTGGTAATAAGATCAGGAACATTCGACATTTACGTCATCCCTTTTACTGCATTGGCCTTAATCCTAAGAACTTTTTTAGATACGCGGGTAGCCATTTTTGTCAACATGATTGCCGCCCTGATTGTAGGCTTTATGGTACCAAATGGTTATGAATTTGTTTTGCTTCAAATCCCGGTCGGCAGTATCGCGGTGATCAGCCTGAACAAGATGCAAAAGCGAGAACAACTCATTGTTACCGCGCTGATTATATTTATATCTTATTCAATACTTTTTATTGGGATCTCACTCGTTCAGGAGGCAAATCTCGCGGGGATTGAATGGCTGAAGATCAAATGGTTTGCATTCAATGCAATACTGACCCTGATCACTTACCTGCTGATCTATATCCTGGAGAAATCTTTTGGCTTTGTTTCGGATATCACATTGATTGAGCTGACTTTTTCCAACCAAAAATTACTTAAGCGGATGGCCATGGAGGCCCCGGGGACCTTACACCACTCTTTGCAGGTGGCCAATCTATCCGAGTTAGCCATTTCCAAAATTGGGGGAAATTCATTGCTGGTACGTGCCGGCGCTCTGTATCATGATATTGGTAAAATTGACAATCCACAATATTTTATTGAAAATCAGAGTATTGGCATCAATCCGCATGATGACCTCACCAACGAAGAGAGCGCAGCTATCATCATCGACCATGTCGAGAAAGGTGTAGAACTTGCCAGAAAACACAAAATACCGGAGCAGATTGTAGATTTTATCCGCACACACCACGGAACGACCAAAACAGGTTATTTTTACCAAAAATCGATCATCACGAACGGCGCGGAAGAGGTGGAAGACAAAAATTTCACCTATAAAGGCCCGTTGCCTACTACCCGCGAAACTGCTGTGGTGATGCTGGCCGATAGTATCGAAGCTGCTTCAAGAAGTCTGGAAGTTAAAAATTCGGAAAATATTCGCAATTTAGTGGAGGATATTTTCAGGCAGAAGGTTGATCTTGGACAGCTGCAACTTTCCCCGCTAACTTTCAAGGATATCCGGGTATTGAAAGATTTTTTCCACGAGAAATTGGTCAATATATACCACGTTCGCGTCAACTATCCTGTAGGTACAATTAAAAATGATAAATGATAAATTTAAGTAATGAAGATTAAAAGAGTTATTTCTATTGCTGTTTTGCTATTTTTTTGCAGTCTGGCAACCCAAGCCCAGGAGAAAAAAGATACCAGTTATAAATTCACGCTCGTAAAGGAACTGCCCCATACCGGAGTGAAAGATCAATTCCGTTCCGGGACCTGCTGGTCTTTTGCCGGAACTTCGTTTATTGAATCCGAACTACTGAGAATGGGAAAACCGGAGGTAAATCTTTCAGAAATGTTTCTGGTTAACCATTGCTACCGCAATAAAGCCGATCGCTATGTCAGGATGCAGGGAAACACCAACTTTGGAGGTGGCGGCTTGCTGCACGACATTCTTTATGTAATGAAAAACTATGGATTGATGCCCGAATCCAACTATCCCGGATTGAATTACGGGGAGAAAAAGCATGTACACGGAGAAGTTGATAACCTTCTCAAAGAGATGGTAACCGCTATAGTCCAAAACAAAAACAAAAAAATCACACCCGTCTGGTCGGTCGCTTTCCAAAAATGTGCAGATACCTATTTTGGCGAAATACCGGAAGAATTTAAGTACGAAGGGAAAAAGTATACGCCCAAAACTTTTATGTCCGATTTCTGTGGCGGGATCAATCCTGACGATTACGTAGAGATTACCTCATTTTCACATCATCCTTTTTATCAGCAGTTTATATTAGAAGTCCCGGATAACTGGCTTTGGGAAAAACTCTACAACGTTCCGCTCGGCGACTTAAAACAAATTATTGACAATGCCATCGACAAAGGGTATACCGTTGGCTGGGCAGCCGATGTAAGTGAAAAAGGTTTTGCAACTTCTCAAAAAGGGGTGGCAGTTGTTCCTGAGGTCAATAAAGAGGAGATGAGCAATGCCGAAATTACGAAATGGGAAAAACTTTCAGACGCAGATAAAGACAAAGAGCTTTATAAACTGAACAAGCCGGGCAAAGAAAAAGTAATTACCCAGGAGCTTCGCCAGGCAGCTTTCGACTCTCAGGAAACTACCGATGATCATGCGATGCACATCATCGGATTAGCCAAAGACCAGAATGGCACCCCCTATTACAAAATCAAAAATTCATGGGGCCCTTACAATAGCTTTGACGGATATTTCTATGCCTCAATCCCTTATATCCAATATAAGACAACGGCTATCCTGGTAAACAAAAATGCGCTACCGGAGGATATCAGAAAAAAGTTGGGGATTTAGCAGTTTTAGGAGAGACAGAAACACCGAAAATTTTTGGATGAAAAATTTCTTTACGAGAAAAATAATAACTAATTTTGCACCCTATTTCCGTACGCAATCTCTGGCAGCAAACAAATAGACACTGTTTACATTGCGTTCGTCAAACAAGTAAAATACAATTGTAATGGATTTAATTAAAATTGCTGAAAATGCGTTTTTAGCAGAACAAAAAGAGTTTCCGGCATTTCATTCCGGCGACACTATCACCGTTAGGTATAAGATCGTTGAAGGAAACAAAGAGCGGATTCAGAACTACAAAGGTACTGTAATTCAAATCAAAGGGACTGGGACTACCAAAACCTTTACCGTTCGCAAAATGTCGGGCAACGTAGGCGTTGAGCGTATTTTCCCGATGACCTCACCGTTTATTGACGGAATTGAAGTCAATCGCATGGGCCATGTCCGTCGCGCCAGGTTGTTCTATTTGCGCAGCCTTACCGGCAAAAAAGCCCGCATCAAAGAGAAAAGATTTTAATCAAAACTGGTTTACAAAAAAGGTTCTCAAAAGGAACCTTTTTTTTTGCCCAAATACCCGGAAAGAGCACGCTCTGACTAATTTTTCCTAATTTTATAGAAACTACTCAGATATGACTTTGTCGCCCAAAACGAAAATATTTTCATCCGGATGGTTTATCGATTACGGGATGATCACCCTTGGTTCATTTGTTATGGCGGTTGGATATGTCTATTTTATCACTCCCCATAAGATCGTACCCGGAGGGGTTTACGGATTAGGGATCATTGTTCACTATCTTTCCAAAGGAATGGCATTCTGGCCGGATGGCTTCCCGGTAGGACTTTTCAATTTACTGGTAAACATTCCCCTTACTTATGTTGGCATCAAGATGCTGGGACCACGTTTCGGCGTTAAAACGATCTACGGATTTGTCTCCTCTTCCATTTTCATGGATGGGATCACACTGATGCGGGTGGTCGGGGATGCACCTCTGGTCCAGGATGTTTTGCTTTCATGCATCTTTGGAGGCGTGCTAACCGGCATCGGGTTGGGATTGATCTTCAAATCGAAGGCCACGTCCGGAGGAAGTGATATTGTTGCCATGATTATCACCAAATACACCCGCATCCCGATAGGCCAGATGTTGATCTGGGTCGATACTGCCATTGTGCTGGTAGCGCTCGCAGCCTTTAAAGAGTGGCAAATCCCGCTTTACAGCATTATTGTGATCTACATTACCGGCCGCGCCGTCGACCTGATCCTGGAAGGCGCCAATTACAACAAAGCCATGGTTATTATTTCAGATGAACATGAAAAGATCCGCGATAAAATTGTGATTGATCTTGAGCGGGGAGGAACCTATCTGAAAGGGGTCGGCATGTACACCAATGCCGATAAGAGCGTTATTTTCACGGTAGTTAACCGGAGGGAAGTGGCTATTTTGGAGGAACAGATTGCCGCCATCGATCCGCATGCTTTTATTACCATCATGGATGCCAGCGAGATCCTGGGTGAGGGTTTCCGATCGCTTAAACACAAGATTGAAGATTAAGAACGTTTTATGATTTTGGAGCGAAACAACGAATCCAGTCAACCTCAAAATGATGGGGAAGTAAATGTTCATTAACTTCACCGTGCAAGGAAGTGAGCAAATTAAAAAACAAGGGTTCCTTCAGGGTTACGCTATTCCTAAATATCTCAAAACCATTGATCTTCCATACCAACTGATTATTGGACAATTCAAGGCGGTAAATATGATAATGTTGATCGTTCAGCCCTTTTAACTTCCTGTATTTTGTTGATTCTTCCCCCTGCTTTTCGATGATTCCCACTCCTATCCCATTTTTGGTGCTTCTGAACAGATCGATTTGTGGAAAGGGCTTCTCACCGGTAAGGGAAAATGCGGAAGTGATAGTGGCATTTTTTTTGAACCGGACTTTGGCTTCCACAACGCCCTCTTTTATACGGAAGAATTCTGCACTATTCAAAATGGAAGAGGTGTATTTATATTGTTTTGGGACTAACCCAACAGAGGGATTCCAAACCTTT
>JAMDDG010000072.1 GCA_023488865.1 Bacteroidota bacterium
GGTGGCAGGATTTCGTGGATCGTCTTCCGGGATACCTGCTTCGATTTTACCGACCAGGTCGGCGCCTACATCAGCAGCTTTGGTAAAGATGCCCCCGCCTACGCGGGCAAAAAGCGCCTGCGTGGAGGCGCCCATGCCGAAAGTAAGGGTGGTGGTGGTAATAATGTTAAGATTGGAGCCGTCGGGAGTGGCGGCTGCCGGATAGATCCAGTTCAAGATGAAAAACCAGACAGAAATATCCAGCAAAGCTAATCCAACGACCACCAATCCCATAACAGCCCCACTTCGGAAGGCTACGACCAAACCCCTGTTCAGGGATTGGTTGGCGGCATGAGCTGCCCGTGCAGAGGCATAGGTCGCCGTTTTCATCCCAAAGAAGCCGGCCAGACCGGAGAAAAAACCTCCTGTCAGGAAGGCAAACGGGACGAATGGGTTCTGAATCTTTAATCCATAGGCAAGAAATGCAAAAAAGAGCGCTAAAAAAAGAAAGACCAAAACTACAATTTTGTATTGCTGCTGCAAGTAGGCCATGGCGCCCACGCGGACGTGTCTGGCGATTTTTTTCATCAGATCAGTGCCTTCACTGTAGCTCATCATGTCGCGGAAGAAATAATAGGCGAAGAGCAACGCGATAACGGAGGAGGTTGGAACCACCCAGAAAATTGGATCAATCATAAGGTTTTAATTTTGAGGGATAAACCAATATTGGTAACCAACCGAAGTTTGGGTCACCCTATCTATTTGTAACTTATTGATGCAGTTTTCGATGGTAAACTGATTGTCCGGAAGCGTTTTTTTGTTAGTTTCCTGGGCAAAAGACGGCTTTATCAGGCAGATAGCAGTCAACAGGATCAGGAACATTTTTAGTTTCATTTGCTTTTATTTTATTTTTCAATATTTTGTTTTTCTGTATTTCGCCAATGTTTAATCTTGCCTCGTTTCATTGCCGTTGGCTTCAGCCAACGGTTGCAAGAAAAAACCAAAACCGGGCTTTAGCCAAACCTGACAGTTATTTGGCTAAAGCCGGTTATTCACTCAATTTATTTTTCCGTTGGCTGAAGCCAACGGCAATGAATGAACCCCGCAAAAAACGAATAATTAAAACAACAACAAATTTAAACAGTTTTTCAATCATGAAGCAAACTTTATTTTTGAACTTTCATCCATACTTCCATATCCCCGGAGCCTCTGTTGGCCCAGGAATAATAGGGGATAGCCGTAATTTGTTGTTTTTTGCCGTCTGGTTTTGCTGAACTTTTCCCGGTTGTTTTAATGACCGTTATGCCGTTCAATAGTCCCGGAAGGTATTCGGTTGTATAACGGTTTTTTTGATTCAGAAAGAGGTTCAAAACGCTTCCTTCCTTGTTGTCGGGCCACTCGACACAATAGACCAACGGACCCCGTTGCAGGGCCAATTTGCCGGTATCTTCTTTAATCTCAGGATTGGCTGTGATCTCCCTCACCGGCATCGGCAAATTGAGCACCAGCTGATCTCCCTTTTCCCAGGTCTTGGTAATCACAGCATACCCTTTTTTTACCTGATATTGCGTGTTCTTCCCGTTCAGGCTGATGGTTGCCTTTGCCTGGTCGTTGGTTCTGAAGCGGTATATATCTGTAGGCAGCGCATGATTTTGGGCCCATCCGGGTATCCGGACCAAAAGGCTAAACTTCCCGGGTTTACCGGGATTCACCTTCAGGGCAACTTTCCCTTTCCAGGGATATTCGGTAACCTGTTCAATGGCGACCTGTTCGCCCTTCAGATTGACCGTTGCCGTATTGTTCATGAACAGGTTAACATACAATGAGTCACCTTTTTGGGCATAGACATATCCGGGTACGGAAGGAATAAACCGGCAAATGTTGCTGGGGCAGCAAGCACAGCCAAACCAGGCGCTGCGTTTGTGCTCGCCGTGGGATTCGAGCGGATTGGGATAAAAAAACCGGTCGGCGCTCAGCGAGATGCCTGAAAGAAGGGCATTGTAAAGCGTCCGTTCGAGGACATCATAATATTTTGAATCACCCTCCAGCAGGAACATGCGGTAATTCCAGAACACATTGCTGATGGAAGCGCAGGTCTCGCAATAGGCCGTACGATTCGGCAACAAATAGGGATCGCTGAACCCTTCGTTGGTGCCTGCCGAACCAATTCCCCCGGTGACATAGTATTTCGTTTCCAGGAGGTCGTTCCAGATTTTATCGATGGCATTTTTATAGGAGTAATCCCCGGTTAGAGCGGAAACATCCGCCATGCCTGCGTACATATAAGTTGCCCTCACCGCGTGACCTACGATTTTATCCTGCTCAATAACCGGCTTATTGGCCTGGTTGTACTCTTTTCCTCTTTTTCTGGTATCGAGGAAAAACTTAGCCAAATTCAGATAGCGTGGTTCTCCGGTGATGCGGTACAACTTCACCAGCCCCATCTCAATTACCTGGTGCCCGGGATAATAGGTTAATTTTCCGGATCCGAAATCGTGATCAACCAGATTGGCGCTTTTGAGTGCTACATCCAGCAGGGTGCGTTTCCCGGTAGCCAGGAAATGGGCGTAGGCGGCTTCGTAGAGATGGCCGAGATTGTAAAGCTCATGACTAAGTTCCGGATCCTTTTCCCATCTTTTTTTGCCGACCCAGGGGTGCAGGTGCAATGAATCGATGGTGCGGTTGGTAAAAAGATAGCCATCGGGTTCCTGGGCAAGGGAGATAAAGTAAATAATGGAATCGATGCGGCTTTCCAACTGCTTATCAGGATGCGTCTGCAGCGAGTAACTGGCCCCTTCGATAATTTTATAGACATCGGAATCGTCGAATGGAAATTGTGACTGAAACTTCCCTTTTGTCAATTTCCCGGTAATTTTGAAATTTTCGACCCTGCCGGTTTTGTAGCATTGGTCCAGCGCGATGGGGATGGTCACTTTCTGGTTCAATGCGATGCGCGGCGCCCAGAAGTGGTCGTTCACTTTAACTTTGGTAAAACTAACAGGCTGAATGGGATAATCTTTGAAAGGTTTTTCCTGAGCGGAGGCCGGAAATCCTGAAATGGTGTAAACAGCCGTAATCAAAAGTGTAAAGACCTGTTTGACAAAGATGTTCATAAATCAGATTATTAGAATTGAGAATCAAATTTTTTCATCGAGTAAAGATAGTTATCCAAATTGATTTATACCTAAATCGATGGACGTTGCCCATCGTTGTGATGTGTCATCCCTTCAGGATGATGAGGGATGCGGTTCGTAATGGTTAGGCTGAAGGCTGTGCGACTATCTCGATGGGCGTTGCCCATCGCTCTGATGTGTCATCCCTTCAGGATGACGGGGGATGTGGTTTGTTATGGTCAGGCTGAAGGCCTGACACAACGTAGATTGGGGCAACGTCCCAATGAATGGAGGTGACACAACGGAGATGTTGGGCAACGTCCCAATGATATTTGTGAAACGATCCGCAGATCCGGTTTAATCCCAAAAATATTTTGGATCGTATTCAATAATGTCGTAATGTTTGATATAATCCTCAAATTCGTCCTGCAACGATTGAATTTCATGATGTTTTTTTTGATTCAAAATGTACCGTTCTACCGTTTTGAGTGCAGAACTACTGACCGAAAATGCTCCGTATCCTATCTGCCAGGTGAAATGTTTATCTCCGTGAACAATCGTTTTCATCCATTTTGACGAATCTTTTTTTACCATTTCAACCACTTTGGCCAAGGCATAATTTTTTGACAGGCGAAATAAAATATGGACATGATCAGGAACCGAATTGATGAGGATTGCCGGACTTTCCATCTCTTTGAGGATACCATCCATATAGGTATGCAACCGATGTTCGCACTCCGGGTTGATAAACGGTTGTCGTCCTTTGGTGCCGAAAATGAGGTGAATATACATCTGCGATAATGATTGTCCCATGACGTTTTGTTTTTATTGGTTGTTATATTTTGATGGAGGGTGCCCATCATCGATGGGCGGTGCCATTGTTTGCGTCTATCTCGATGGGCGGTGCCCATCGCTCCGATGTGTCATCCCTTCAGGATGACGTGGGTTACGTTCGTTATGGACGATTGCCCATGAGGTGCGCCTGTCTCTGTGGGCGGTGCCCATAGATGCGATGTGTCATCCCTTCAGGCTGAAGGCTTACTTCATATTTCTTACCCTAACCTCAATGTTGCTTCCCTTCAACAAATCAACCAACAACTGTGGATTGGTATCTCCCATGTGGTAGGGGTACAGAATTTTGGGCATAAAACTGCGGGCAGCATCGGCGGTCATCTGCGGTGTCATGGTGTAGGGAAGGTTCATCGGCAGAAAGGCGATGTCGATGTTCTTCAGATCGGCCATTTCAGGGATATTTTCTGTATCGCCGGCCACATAAATCCTTTTTCCGCCGAAGGAGATCACATAGCCATTCCCGTTGCCCTTTGGATGATAGGGGTTGCCATCCCTCTTGTTAACGATATTGTAAGCCGGTACTGCTTTAATCGTGATCCCGTCTAAAGATTCTTCTGCCCCGTTAACCAGAATCCGGGCATTTTCAATCTTCCCCGTACAGCTTCGGCTCGCGATTATTTTGGTTTTAGCCTGTGTAATAAGTGCAAGGGCCTTTGGATCAAGATGGTCGCCATGCTCGTGGGTGATGAGGACAATATCGCCTTTGGGGAGCAAAGAATAATCTGCCTCCTTCGAGACAGGATCAACATGGATCACCGTCTTGCCTGCCTCGATGAGCAGGCTCGCATGACCGATAAAGGTGATTGTCAGCTTGCCTTGGGTTGTTTCAAAGCTGTCTTTTTCATAGGTTTTTGCCGGAGCAGTGGTTTGGGTTCCGGCAGAAAAAACGCCGAAAAGTGTCAACATAATAATTATCTTCATGATTTATAGCTAATTTTTCTTTAACTAAACGACCTTGAATCGCCTCTCTAAAAATAGCAATAAAATTGTTTATTCGTAAGGGATCAACCTTACCGGGCCCAATAATCCGGAGGGCATCGGTTTCCACCCGGAAGCATCGAAAGATTTGTAGTCTATGTTCACAAAGTTAATTTCATGGTAATTGCGCCACGGGACTTTTTGCAGGTCCATTTGCCGGATACGGTTGGCCATCAGGTTGGCTACCTCGAAGTCGATGCTGTTCTTGCCCGGCTTCAGGTATTTTTTTATCCGCGTTGTAAAAGGGATGCTCCAGAGGATACCTGCATCCTGTCCGTTGATCCATACTCGGGCGCTCTCGCACACTTTGCCCGGATCGAGCAGGTATTCCCCGGCCAATTTTTCCGGCAATTCGAAAGAGGCTGAATAGCGTCCGGTCCCGGAAAAGTTTTGGGCGGCAACATCCGGTAATTCAGTCCAGGAGACCAAATGCCGAAGTTTTACCTTACCAGGAAGGAGGGCGCCACCTTCTTTGAACGCTAAAGTCCAGGGAGCTCCAATTTCGATTGGGGCAGCTGATTTTTCGAGGTATTTCCAGTTGTTTGAATCAAACTGCTTGTCCGTCAACAGCACAAACAGGGCTTCTCCCGGCCGCAACTGGACATGGACATGTATTTTGCCGTTTTCCGTGCTTGTCTGCGCCCAACCGGCCGAACCGCTTTGCGGATCGAGGAGGAGACAGTTTTTGCCCATCTCATTGAGCGGCAGGAATTGATCGATGTTGGCTGGAGTATGATTGACCAAATAATAATAAACGCCCTGATCACTTTTGCGTCGCAGGTATTTCAATCCCGAATCAACCAATCTTTCACTTGCAATCATTTTCCGTTCCAAAACAGGCACCACCTCATTTGCCACCGTAATTTCACCCTTCCCGCATTTTGCTGTTTTACTGTTATCAGAAATTCGGGTAAAAGGAAGAAGGGAGATCAACTCTTTAAGTTGTTTTCGCCGTGCTTCAGGATGGTTCAAGCCAGGCACATCCCCGGGCAGTTGCTGGAAAATAACCGTTGCCCCCTGGCGGGCTATTTCGAGGATGCGTTGCTTTGACATCGGCATAAAATGGCGAAGGCCACAGCCATTTGTCGATCGAATGGATGGTCAGCTGGAGATCGGCGCTTTCCGGTTTCATCCAGACATCGTAAACCGGCCAGTAAACCAGCAGGTCGTTATCCGGAACCCCCTCCTGAAGAATTGACTGGCACCTGGCAATATAGTTGTTCAGGCCGGAAAGGTGCAGCCAGAAGCTGTTCGACGGGGCAAAGTTAACGGATGCATAAAAGAGCCAGCCGGGCCAGCCGGCTTCCGCAGGGGAATAGGTTGCCCCATGGTTATATACATGATTTATCCCGGAAAGGAATACCTGTTCAACCTCGGGTTTGCATTGGGAGAGCGACACCCTGAAGTGTTCGGCCAACCAGGTGAAAGTTTCGCTCGAAGCTAATTTCTTGCCCGAAACATTGGCTGCAGAAGAGGCAAATTTCATCATAACCGGATCCGGGTCAACGTTGCGGATATCGGAACTGTCTCGGCGCAGACCTGGAATATTGAAGTTGCTGCTCCCAAAGGTTTCACATTCAGGTATATCAACGGCTGCGTACAGGTCGAGCAGGTTTCCCGGTGAACCGTGCGCCTGGTTGCGGGTGAGACTGCCTAAATTATGCGCCCATTTTGTAAACGTTTGGGTGAAATTTTCGAGCAAAAGATCGGAAATTGTCTCACGGTAATCGCACTGCACCCTGCGCGCCCTATCGGAAGATGGAACTTTCTCTGACAATTCGCGCAGGTACGGTTGCAGGGAATAACCCCTTCGTTTCAAAAATTCCTCCAATAACCGGGGGGTCCAGTTTGTCCCGTAAACTTCATAACTGTCGTTGAAAAAGGAGCCGACGCCATGGTTGGATTTTTGAAAGGCAGAATCAAAGCGGGAGAGGTAAAGCTGGAAGGCCTGTTTTGAAAAAGGATCGAAAGTGAGCTTCATCGACGGCGCTGCCCATCCACCACCACCGGGCCCATGGTTTTGCCACTTTGGTTATTTTGGGCCAGGAAGTCTGATTCTCAGCGGCTTTTAAGGAAGAACTTAAAAATAGCAGGATAATCAAACCTAAAGATTGAATGCAAAAGGAGCGGAGTACCCTATTTTCCATTGTCCAGATTTATTAAAAATTTGATTAAAATTACAAAAATCTTACAAATAAGAATAGGTCAAACTCTGTGATCCTCCGTACTTCGCTCTGTTTTACTTAGAAACTGTTTGTTATTGTTTAATTAATCGTTTGGCGGGATTTATTCATTGCCGTTGGCTTCAGCCAACGGGTGCAAAAAAAAAAAAACAAAACCGGGCTTTAGCCCAAACTGTCCGTTATTTGGCTAAAGCCTGATACACACTCAATTATTTCTCCGTTGGCTGAAGCCAACGGCAATGAAACGAGATAAGACTAAATATAGGCAGTTAAACCATTTTAATGGCTCGTTGGCCTCGTTTGCAATGAAACGAGGCAAGATTAAACATTGGCAGGCAATTATTTCAGTGCGAATCAATGCTGTACAACATCCGCAGAGAATGCTCCACCGTTTTGGCAATCTCATCGAAGTACTCTTTTACCGCCTTGGGATTCCCCGGTAGGGTATAAACCAAAGTTTGACCAATTACACCCGCTACCCCGCGGCTGATCAGCGCGTTGGGAAACTGCGTGCCGTATTTGACGCGGATCAGTTCCATGATGCCGGAGATCTCTTTGTCTAACAACGGTTTCACTACTTCGGGGGTGATATCACGCTCTCCGATGCCGGTACCGCCGGTGGTAAAAAGCAGGTCGGCGCCGGCGTTGGTTTTCGCGGTAATGAGATTTTGCAGCACCTCCCGGTCATCCGGGATAAGATGTTGCTCAACAACTACTTTGCGGCCATTTTCGGCGAAAAATTGTTCGGCCAATTGTCCAAGCAGCGGACCGCTTTTGTCCTCGTAGATCCCTTCACTGGCGCGGTCGCTAAGGGTGATGACCGCAATTTTCATGATTTTGGGACGATACTCCAGCAGATCACCCGGTTTTAGGGTACCGCCGGAAAGCACCCGGCAAAATATTCCCTCCTTGGGCATCACACAGTCGCCGGTCTGAACAAAGATGTGGCATTTGGCGCCGTGGCATTTTTTGCCGATCTGGGTCACTTCCAGCACGGTACTTCTACAAACAAGCCGGTCTAAGACTTTCATCTCGAACAGCGGAAAGCCCTCTGTTGTAATATTTTCAGCAAATTCGCCATAGCCAATCCGGCTGTTGGCGATCTGATTGTAACCATCGATGCTCTCTTTCCCCAAGAGGCTGACCTGCCGGTGCCATTTACCGGCATGGGCATCACCCATTACTCCCAACTCGTTTAATTCGATAGACGGGCAGGGTTTTTTGACGGTTCCTTTCTGTTCGGAGATGTTAACAGAATGTATCTTAATCAGTTCCATGGGTTATTGAATATTGGTTTTTGTTTTTTCGGTGAGCGTGATATTTTCGATTACCATCTTTTTGTCGACGGCCTTGCACATGTCATAAACGGTCAGCAGCGCGACACTGACGGCCGTGAGCGCTTCCATTTCCACGCCGGTTTGACCGGTACAATGAACTTCGCCGGTAACGGAAACCCCGTCTGGCACTATTGTTGCCACTACCGTGATTTTTGACAGCACGATGTTGTGGCAAAGCGGGATCAGCCCGGCTGTCCGCTTGGCCGCCTGCACCCCGGCAATCTCCGCGACAGTGAGCACATCGCCCTTCTTCAGGGCATTTTGCCGGATTAGCTGAAGGGTCTCTTCTGCCAACCTGATCTTGCCAACTGCTTTGGCCACGCGCTTCTGGTCCGGTTTTTCGCCGACATCCACCATTCGGGCCTTACCCTCAGAGTTTGTGTGAGTTAATTTGTTCATATTTAAAATTTTTAAATAATGTGGAAATTGGAAAATGTGAAAATGTGGAAATTAACTCAACATTTGTAAATGGCCATCATTTCCCAATCTCCATATTTTCACATTTTCACATTTTCCAATTTCCACATTAACTTACCCGCCAATATTGTAAAACTGTCCTTTATGGTTCATACAGCCTACCGCCGGTTTGCTGTTAAGCGCAGACAACAAGGCATTTTCAGCCCCCAGTTCCCGGACCGAAAATTCGTTGTCGTCGAACAGGCAGGGCTTTACCATTCCGTTGGCAGTCAGTCGCAGCCGGTTGCATTGGGCGCAATTGCCGCCGCTGCCCCCTTCAACGATGGAGAATTCGCCGGTACGGAGGTTCATCTGACGGATAAATCGGGGTTGTAGCCCCTTCGTCCTGCAAAATTTCCTCACTTCCTGCGCATCCTCTTCGTCGGATGAACGGAAAACCACGCAATTGATCTTAACCGGTTCCAGTCCGGCTTCCAGTGCGGCATCAATGCCTTTCAATACTTTACCAAGATCGCCGCCCCGGGTCAGTTCGCTGTATTTATCGGGATTCAGGGTATCCAGACTGATGTTCACCCTGTTTAAACCAGCCTTTTTCAAAGGCTTTGCCAGCTCTTCCAGTAAAATGCCGTTGGTCGTCATCGACAAATCTTCGATCCCTTTTACCGCCGAAATCATCGAAACCAAAGTGACGATATCTTTGCGGACTAATGGCTCCCCTCCGGTAAGGCGGATCTTGTTAATGCCATGTTTTACAGCGGTTCTGACAACACCGGTTATCTCGTCGAAAGACAGGATATCCTTGTGCTGCATCAGTAAAATACCCTCTTCCGGCATACAGTACCGGCAGCGAAGGTTGCAACGATCGGTCACCGATATGCGGAGGTAGTTGATTTGCCTGTTATAACGGTCGAACATGGACCAGTTCTCCTTTCTTTATTTCGTTTTGCCTTAGCGGGATTTCCAAGATCCCATCGGCTAAGGTATAGGCATGTATGTGGGCAGAGCCATGGTATTCGATCGGGTGTACGCTCCCTTCTGCCGTAAAGGTGACAGGAACAAACAGCAGGTTATCCGCTTTTTTTCTGAAATAGTCAACCGCCATCGGCAGTTTAAAATTAACGCTTTTCCTGACACTTCCCATCCATTCCAAAAGAAAAGGCCTGACCAACAATTCAAATTGTACAAAGGAGGATACCGGGTTTCCGGGTAACCCGAAAATATATTTATCCTCTAATTGGGCAAAAAGCAGGTGTTTGCCCGGTTTTACATTTAACCCGTGAAGCAGGATTTTTGCCCCCAGCCGGTTCAGTATTTCCGGGACATAATCATAATCCCCGACCGAGACGCTGCCGGATATGAGCACTACGTCATATTTTTTTGTTGCGGATTCCAGCTTGTTGTAAACTTTCTGTTCGTCGTCCCTTACAATGCCCAGATAATCAGCCGAAATCCCTCTGTTTTTTAGCTGAGCAACCAATTGATAGCTGTTGCTGTTTCTGATTTGCTGTTGCTGCGGGGTTTCTGAGGGCTCGACCAATTCGGATCCGGTAGAAATTACGGCGACAGTTGGGCGTTTGAAGACGAGCGGAGTATCGATCCCCACCGATGCCAGCACCGCTATGTGCGGCGCTTTGAGCAGCGTTCCCTTTTCTATGATTAGCTCTCCCTTCAGAAGGTCTTCGGCCTGGTAGCAAATATTGGAATTTGATGAGGGCTTGGTGCATCTGATCGTATCCGGACCCGTGATTTCGGCAAATTCTTTCATCAGCACAAGATCGGCCCCTTGCGGGACCATCGCCCCGGTCATGATCCGCGCACACTGGTTTGGCCCGATTGCTTTGCGGGGTACCGAGCCGGCAGGTATCTCGTCGATGATCCTCAGTTCGTTGGCCAGGTCTTCTTTTCTGCAAGCATAGCCGTCCATCGCCGATTTGTTGAACGGCGGAGTGTCCCTGTCGGCATAGACATCTTCTGCCAGTACGCAGTTGAGCGAATCATGGAGATCGGCCTTCACGGTAGTGGCTGGTTTGGCTGATCCCAGGACCAGCTCCAGCGCCTGATCGAATGCCATTAATTTTTTGGTTCTATTTTCCATTGGTTTGCTGAATAAATAATGGTATCGGGATCAAAGTCCGGGATATTCCCATCGAAAGTGATCCAACGGTCAGCCAAAGCTATTAAATCCGTGGTACCAGGTTTGAATTCCGTTGTGTCGCTGCGGTTCATCATCAAAAAAAGGCCCGGTTCAATATGATGGATTAATCCGCCTGATTCACAAACAATTGGTTGTTTTTTGGGGATTAGATGGATGATTATTTGGATGGCTTCCCTGAGTTGTTCGTCTTTGGCCATCACGAAATAAACCTGTTCGGCGCCAGCTCTCAGCATTCGGGAAGTATCCTTGTCCGTATCTGTCCGGGTTTCTTCAACAATAACCAGATCGTCCCGGTCGACCCATATTCTCCCGGGAATCCTGTTTTTATGAAAATGAGGGGTAATTTTGATGGCGACTATTGGTTGTCCCTGACTGATATTCCTTATAACCGAACATGCCACAGTTGTTTTTCCGGAATTTCTACCAGTTCCGGCAATTAGTAACAATTCTGGCATTTTGATCCTCATTTTGTTAAATGATAAATAGTTTGATGCTGGCAACCAGCAAGGTAGCGGCCAAGATGTATTTTAAGCCATTTGTCTGAAGTTTGAAGCTGCCGCTGTAAGAGCCTGCTATACTGCCCAGTACACCTACCATGATCCACAAGATAAGGCGGGTATCATAATTAAAGCCAGCCTGTAGCAGACCTGACAATCCGGCTACGGAATTGAGAAAAATAAAAAGGGCGGAGGCTGCAGCTGTCTCTTTCATGTTGGCCCAGTGCATCAGCAGGAGTATGGGGCTCAGGACGATACCGCCACCGATGCCGATCATACCGGAAAAGATCCCTAAGAGGGCGCCGATCAGCAACGAAACGGAAATAGGCGGCCTTTTCGAATGCTCTGAAACTGCATTGGGAATAAATAGCATCCTGCCGATGGCAATCAGCAAAAAAATGCCCAGAATAATTTTGAAAGTTGTTGGATTGATTTTAATTCCTGCCCCGATGTAGGCCATGGGTATGGAGGTGAGCAGAAAGGGAAAAACCAATCGTGGCCTGAAATAGCCACCTTTAAAATAGGCGATGAACGCGATCAGGGAGACGAAAATGTTGAGGGTGAGCGAAGTCGAGCGCATCAATTCGGGAGCCATGCCAAAAAGCGCCATAAGTGCAAGATAACCGCTACCTCCTCCGTGGCCAATGGAAGAGTACAAAAAGGCAACCAGAAAAAGAAGAAAAAGAAATAAATATTCCATGGTTATAAATATATATTATTTCTCTTCCCCCGACTAACAGCGGATGCGTCCCTGATAAATTGCAGGGGCGGGTCTCCGTTCCAAATTCAGGAATCCTGTTCCATCGGGAGGCACGAACGTTTCCCTTCGTACCCGTCGGTTATCAATTCTTGTGATTACTCATTTAGAAATGAAAACTCGGAGAGTTGCCGCAAATGTAAGATTAACTTAGAAATAAACAGAAGTAATAATGTGAAAATTGGGAAATGTGAAAATGAGAAAATTATCAGAGAGATTTTTGGGGCCGCAACTTATCTAAATAGTTGACAATTGAAAATGGACAATGGAAAATGATGTAAATCACTGACAATGTGTTTTATGTGAAAACAAAAATACGACATTGTCTTATGCTAATTACTTAGCAAATCACCTAATCCACATTTCCACATTTTTCACATTTCCACATTTGCACATTTTCCAATTTTCACATTGATGTTTACTTTCCCTCAATCCATTTTAAAATTCTCTCTTCATTCGGAAGCTCTTTGGACCAGGCAACATCTACTACATTCCCTTTTTCATCTACCAGAAATTTTTGGAAGTTCCATTTTACAGGTGCGTCCAGCACCTTGTTTTCCGTCTTGCTGGTAAGCCATTTGTACAGCGGATCGATATCATCGCCTTTAACGGAAATTTTGGACATCATCGGGAATGAAACGCCATAATTTTTGGTACAAAATTCTTTAATTTCGGCATTGGTTCCGGGTTCCTGGGCACCAAAATTATTGGCGGGGAAGCCAATGATCACGAAATTTTGATCTTTGTATTGTTCGTAAAGCTTCT
>JAMDDG010000007.1 GCA_023488865.1 Bacteroidota bacterium
TCGCGATTAAACTTCACCGCGTTGTTTATCAGGTTCAGCAGGACTTGTTTTAACTTTTGACGGTCAGCCTTTACATGAAAATTATTAAACGTAGATTCCGGGAATTCTAAAGTTATATTTTGCCCTGCGGCAAGCGGGCGGACAATATCCAGTGTTTCTGAGATAATTCCGTAAAGCCGGACCGGTTCTAAGGAGACAGATAACTGTCCGGCCTCAATGCGTGAAAGGTCGAGCACTTCGTTGATCAGGTCGAGCAGGTGTTTCCCGCTTTTCAGGATGTGGTCAACCCCTTTTTTGTGGGCAGGAGTGAGTTCACCCATATCCATTAATTGGGCAAAACCGAGTATTGAATTCATCGGTGTGCGAAGTTCATGGCTCATGCGCGAAAGGAACTCACTCTTTGCAATACTTGCCCGATCGGCTTCGACTTTTGCTTTTATAAGTTCTTCCTCAAATTTTTTGCGTTCGGTCATATCCCGTGCAACACTCATGACAACAGGGTTACCGGCATATTCGATGATGCGGCTGCTAATTTCAACCGGGATTACTGTGCCATCTTGTCGTACATGTGCTGATTCGATAACTATCCGGCCTGTCTCAAGAAGTTTATTTAGGTTTGCAGGAACCTTAGCCGCAAATTCAGGCGAATCGATTTCTTTCACGGTCATTTTCAGCAACTCTTCATTGCTGTAACCAAGCCGCTCACAGGCGATACTATTGATTTGGATAAAACGTCCTTTCAAATCGTGTATAAAAATTGCATCGGGAATGGTATCGAACAGGAACCTGAATTTTTCTTCACTTGCCCGCAGCTTTTCTGATATGTCAAGTTTATCACGATAAAATCTTACGCTTTGCTGTTTCCAGATAATACCAAAAGCAGCAACTATGCTAATAAGTAGCAATCCGACAATAATTACTATAACTGAAAGCCGCTCTTTCAACGGTGCATACGCTTCAGTTTTATCTATACGGGCAACCATGAACCAGGGAGAACCTTGAATGGTGCGTATCGCGGCAATTACAGGCTCACCGAGGTAATCAGATCCTTCAACTATGCCTTCTTCTCCAAGCGCTGCTTTTATTGACGGAATATTTAACTTGCTATTCATCGGCATCCGCAGGGTTAAGGCCGTATTTTTTTCGAACTTTAAACTGTTTAGAAAAACAACTTCATTCCCTTCACGGCGAAGGATTCTTGTTTCGGATGTTTTGCTTGGTGTAGGCCATGTAGCAAGGATGGGATAAAGGTAGTCTGCCGGATCTATCCGCATCTCAACAATGCCAATAACCTTGCTATTATCGTATTTATCGAGAATGGGGATCAGTATTTTTAAAAAAACCCGTTGTTTGGTTTCATTCCAGTAAAAATCCTCAAAGACTACTTTTTTATCCGAACGCAAAACCACTGAAGATTTTTGAGAAACAAATGAAGTGCTTCGTTCAACACCTTTCGAGAAAATAATTTTCTTAGAGCAAAGAGTGTCCAGAAGAAAAACTCCGTTAAGTGATTGTGATTTATAGATCAAACTCATCCAATTCTGAAGTTCCCTTACTGCATCCTTGTCATTTGGGTTTTGAAAATAGCTTTTTACAAGCTCCGAAAAGGAAGCGTTCTTATAAAGAACATCGGCAATTGACAAACGTTCGTTTCTCCAATGCACGATTTGACTAACTTTCAGATCGGCAATAGCTGAGAGTTCCTCATCTATCTGAACCCGATAGCTTTTTACCGCGTACCTATAATACAGGTAGCCAATAGAAAGAATAATTGCAGAAAGAATTACGAAACCTGCAATAAAGAATGTAACACGTTTTGTTTTGTTTTCAATAGATTTCATGCACATCACTTTAGTTTTACCCCTATGTGGCCCGAACCTGATTTTATTTCACTATAGTCACTTCCCTTACTCAAACATCCCCTTTACCCGGTCAAAGAAATTTCGTTCTTTCGTTTCTTCGGGAACCTGAAAATTAGGAAGTTGTTGCAACCTTTCCAACTGTTTTTTCTCTTCAGAAGAAAGTTTTTGTGGAACCCATGCGTGAATTTTTACCAGCAGATCGCCTTTGCCATAACCGTTCACATCAGGTATCCCTTTTCCGCGCAGGCGCAGGATTTTCTCAGGTTGGGTGCCGGCTTCTACTTTCACTTTGACTTTTCCATCAATGGTGGGTATTTCCGCCGTCAGGCCCAGCGCCAAATCGGGGAACGATAAGAAAAGGTTGTAAATCAGATCATTTTCGTCACGGATCAGTTCCGGGTGTTCTTCTTCAGCGATCAATACCAGCAGATCGCCTGGGATACCACCGCGCCGGGCGGCATTTCCCTTGCCTCCGACAGAGAGTTGCATCCCTTCGCCGACCCCTGCCGGGATTTTGATGGTAACCACTTCTTCGCCCTGGATCAATCCCTCTCCATAACATTTCTCACATTTTTGGGTGATGATTTTTCCTTCGCCGTTGCAGGTTGGACAGGTGGAGGATTGCTGAATCTGTCCGAAGATAGAGTTGCTGATTCGCGTTACCTGACCGCTTCCTTTACAGGTCGCGCAGGTGGTGTGGCCACTGCTGCCTTTGGCGCCGCTTCCGTGACAAACATCGCAGGTGACATATTTTTTGACTTTTAATTTTTTCTCACAACCATTGGCAATCTCACTGAGGTTTAAGGTTACCTTTATCCGGAGATTGGATCCGCGGTTAACCCGCTGTCCGCGTGAACCGCCACCTCCAAAGCCACCGAACCCGCTAAAACCGCCTCCTCCGCCAAAAATGTCGCCAAAAGTAGAGAAGATGTCGTCCATCGTCATGTTGTGCCCGCTGAAACCGCCCTGGTTACCCATTCCGGCATGTCCGTATTGGTCGTATCTTTGTTTTTTCTCAGGACTGCTAAGAATTTCGTAGGCTTCGGCAGCTTCCTTGAATTTTTCTTCAGAGGCCTTATCTCCCGGATTCTTATCAGGATGATATTGAATGGCTTTTTTGCGGTAGGCTTTTTTAATCTCCTCAGCGGTAGCGCTTTTGGATACTCCAAGCACTTCGTAATAATCTCTTTTTGACATTTTTTGTTTTTTTATTGTTCCGAAGCGGACTATTTATTCGCCTATAACAACTTTGGCATAACGGATAACTTTATCATTCAATAAGTAACCCTTTTGAACAACATCTACAATTTTTCCTTTTAATTCTTCAGCAGGGGCGGGGATTTTGGTTATTGCCTCGTGATGGTCGGTATTCAGCGCCAATCCCTGTGCTTCCATCTCCACTACGCCGTTTTGTTTGGTGAAATCCTTGAATTTGTTGTATATCAGGCTGATACCTTCTTTGGTTGTTTCGAGGTCATCCGAGTGTTCTATGGCTTTCATTGCCCGTTCAACATCATCGATTACCGGCAAAAAACTTACCATGACAGACTCAGAGGCATTTTTCATCAGGTCCATCTTCTCTTTCAGCGTGCGTTTGCGAAAGTTGTCGAATTCCGCCGATAGGCGAAGATATTTGTCGTTTAACGCATCGAGACTAGCGGAGAGTTCAGCTATTTGGTTCTCCAATTCAGTCTCTTTGCAGCCGCTTTCCAGGGCCGGTTCATTGGCATCCGGGTTAGATACCGCTGCCTCCTGCGTCACATCTTTGGAACTTACCTCACCGGAATGCAGGGTCTCTTTAATATTTTTCTTGTGTTCGTCTTTTTTCTTTGTCATCTTACTTCAATTATACCAAACTGTTTTATCCCTTCAAATAGTTTGCCAATAGTCTTGCTTCGGACATTTTGACACCAAAAAAAGCGGAAAACTGACAGCTTAACTGTTTATTCCCTTCTGATTTTTGCCCCGATTGCATTCAAACGGATATCAATCTTTTCGTATCCGCGATCGATCTGATCGATGTTATCGATCGAGGAGATGCCATTTGCGGAGAGTGCAGCAATCAATAAGGCGACGCCTGCGCGGATATCGGGGGAGGTCATGCGGGTAGCGCGGAGCGGATGGGCGCGGTCGAGCCCGATCACTGTCGCACGGTGCGGATCGCAAAGGATGATTTTGGAGCCCATATCGATCAGCCTGTCAACAAAGAAAAGCCGGCTCTCGAACATTTTCTGGTGGATCAGCACGCTGCCCCTGGCCTGGGTGGCAAGGACCAGAAAGATGCTCAGCAGGTCGGGGGTTAACCCCGGCCAGGGTGCGTCTGCAATGGTCATGATGGAACCATCGATGAAAGAGGCTATTTCGTAGTGGTCCTGAACGGGAATCCGGATATCATCGCCGATTCTTTCCAGATTGATTCCCATTTTTTTGAATGAATCAGGTATAATGCCCAATTGATCGTAGGCCACATCTTTTATCAGCAGTTCGGAGGAGGTCATGGCTGCCAGACCAATAAAACTGCCGACTTCAATCATATCCGGAAGCAGCCTGTGTTCACATCCGCGCAATGAACTGACGCCATGAATGTGCAAAAGGTTGGAACCGACGCCCTCCATTTTGGCGCCCATCCGGATCAGCATGTTGCACAATTGCTGTACATACGGTTCGCAGGCGGCATTGTAGATGGTGGTAGTACCTTCGGCCATTACCGCAGCCATGATCAGGTTGGCCGTCCCGGTTACGGAGGACTCATCCAATAAAATATAGGTTCCTTTTAATTTTTGGGCTTCGACCCGAAAAAGCGCCTTGTCTGGATCAAAAATAAACTGAGCGCCCAGCGATTCAAACCCTCGAAAATGGGTATCCAATCTTCGTCTGCCAATCTTATCGCCGCCAGGTTGGGGAATGGTCCCTTTTCCAAACCTGGCCAACAGCGGACCTATAATCATGATTGATCCGCGTAATGCAGATGCTTGTTGGGAAAAGAGGGAAGTTGCCAGAAAATCGATATCTATTTTTTCCGCGCAAAGGGAATAAGTACCCTTCGATATCCGTTCAACAGCTACGCCCAAGTTTTTCAGGATGTCCATCAGTTTAAGGACATCACTGATTTCAGGAACATTGGAAAGGGTGACTCTCTGCGGAGTAAGAAGTGTCGCACAAATCACCTGAAGCGCTTCGTTTTTGGCACCTTGGGGTATTAACTCTCCTGCGAGGGATGTCCCTCCCTCAATGATGAATCGTGCCATGACAAATCAGTGGGGCTATTTGTGTTTCCGGTTAGAACCGGTGGTAACCTTTCCTTTTTTCTTCTGAATTTTGATGATATCGGTCACTTCCTGAAGTTTCATGTCTTCCCTTGCCTTCAATCTGCCTCTGGAGAGTAACTGAAGATCGTCAAAAATCTTTTCATCCTCGACCATGTCTTTGTTCCAGGTGAGGTATGATTTTTTCATCTGGTTGGCCAATTGTTCAATATTCTGCCCTTTAATTGGGTTCTCATCGTCCATTTTGGCAACATTTTCAATCAACTGTTCCATGATCTTTCCATAGTGACGGTACCTGATGTCAGACTGGGTGTATGGAATGTGTTTGGGTTTCTCTGTAAAGGTCTCAGGTACAGGTGGATCATATGGATAATCGATGTCTAATTTAAAATCAGACATGATGGCGATATGGTCCCAAAGTTTGTGTTTGAAATCGTTGATGTCGCGCAGATACGGGTACATCATTCCCATAATGTCGATAATTGATTTTACCGCCAGGTTCCGCTCGTCCCGATCTTCGATGGTGAGAACATGTTCAACCATTTTGTGGAGCGCCCTTCCGTATTCCGGAAGCTTCATCTTGGTGCGCTGGGTATTGTAATCTTTTAACATCTTGAATTTCAATTGTGTGCTCTGTGGTGAGCTATTTGTAAAACTATCGGACAAAGTTACACATTTAGTGGCTTATATCAAACCCTAAAAATTAAAGGGTCAATCTACAATCTTTAGCTTCGCAAATTTAAGAAGCAACTGCTTCTCCCCTGCATTGACAAAGAAGACTTTGGCTTTTTTCTCCGGCATGGCCCCTTCCAAATCGATGATTTTTCCCCTGCCAAACCGTTGATGCTCCACGAACATGCCCACCTGCAGTGAATTTGGATCGTCTGATTCGAATGGCTCGGACGGAGTCGGTTCAGAACTTCTTCGGTAGTTGGCGCCCAGCATTGAGGTTGATTTGGGGGGTGTAAACGCGCCCCTTTCGTTGGTTGTGAATGAATTTCTGTCAGATTCGCCGCAAGTGTTAGATTGATTGTTGTTCAACTGATGGTGGAAGTACCTGCTGTTTTCAATATCAAGGTATTGGGAATCAATCTCCCCAATAAAGCGACTCGGATGACAAAATTCCGTCTTTCCCCACTTAAACCTTTGCTGGGCAAAAGAGAGAAAAGCCTGGTGTTTGGAGCGGGTCAAGGCAACATAAAACAGGCGGCGTTCCTCTTCCAGCTCGGCTAAAGTCATGGTCCCGGAGAATCCTGACGGGAAAAGATTTTCTTCCAGTCCAACGATGAATACATTGTTGAATTCCAGTCCTTTGGAGGAGTGGACAGTCATCAGCGTAACTTTGTCGAAGTCCTCGATTTTTTCATTGTCCTGATCGGTCAGGAGCGACACATCTTCCAGGAAGTTGGGTAGCATCGCCGCTCTTCCCTCTTCGATGGCATCGATGGTGAATTGTTGGATTGCATTCAGCAACTCCTGGGTATTTTCGTACCTGCTTATGTTTTCGGGAGATTTGTCCCGGTACAGCTCAGACAGGATGCCGGTTTCAGAAGCTATTTTTTGCGCCATTGCATAAGCCTCCATCGAAAAGGAAAGATCCGAAAAGGCAAGGATCAGCGTCGTGAAATCGGTCACTTTTTTGGCCGTTCCGCCGCTCAATCCGGCTTGCTGCATCAAAACCGGGTCCGTAGCTACCGCGAACATGCTGCAATTGTTTTGGGCGGCAAACTCCTCCATTTTTCCGAGGGTCGTGGCGCCAATCCCGCGAGCCGGATAGTTGATTACCCTTTTGAACGATTCATCATCTTTTTGGTTAATGGTCAAGCGGAAATAGGCCAACAGGTCTTTGATCTCTTTCCGCTGGTAGAAAGAAAGCCCTCCATAGATTTTGTAAGGTATGTTACGTTTGCGTAACACCTCTTCGAAGACCCGAGATTGTGCATTGGTCCGGTACAAAATGGCAAAATCGGCATAGTTGTCGTGCTCCGACATACGCTTTTGAAATAGCTCATTCACAACCAGAAAGCCCTCTTCCTGATCGTTCAGGGCATTGAGCACCTTGATTTTTACACCGGCGTCATTTTCGCTGTAAACCGTTTTCTGCAACTGGTTTTTATTTTTGGCAATAAGGCTGTTGGCGGCATTGACGATGGTCTGGGTGGAACGGTAATTTTGCTCGAGTTTAAAAACCTTGAAATTGGGGTAGTCGTTTTTGAAATTGAGGATATTTTCGATCCGGGCTCCCCGGAAGGAATAGATACTTTGCGCATCATCGCCGACCACGCTGAGATTGTGGTGCAGTTCGGCCAGTTTCTTGACAATCAGGTACTGCGAATAATTGGTGTCCTGGTATTCGTCCACCAGGATGTACCTGAAAATATGCTGGTATTTCTGTAACGTATCCGGGAAACGCTTGAAAAGGACATTGGTCATCAGCAACAGGTCGTCAAAATCCATGGCGCCTGCATTCTTGCAACGTCGGGCATATTCTTCATAAATTTCACCCGTTCGGGGAATCCTGGCCGCCTGATCGGCCTCGCGGATGGTCTCGTTCTGCCGGTATCCTGAAGGGAGCACCAGGTTATTCTTGGCAGTGGAGATGCGGTTCATGATTGTAGAAGGCTTGTAAGTATTCTCCTCCAGGTTCAGGCTTTTGAGGATAGTCCGCAACAGACTTTTGGCATCCTGGGTATCATAAATGGTAAAGTTGGAAGGGTAATCGATCAGGGCGGCTTCCGCACGCAAAATGCGCGAAAAGATGGAATGGAAGGTTCCCATCCAAAGGCGCCTGGCAACTTGCTGGCCAACCACACTTGCAATCCGCTCTTTCATCTCCCTGGCTGCTTTGTTGGTAAAAGTCAGCGCCAGAATAGAGGTGGGGGGCACCCCGTTTTTCAATAAATGGGCGATCCGGTAGGTCAAAACCCTCGTTTTTCCGGAGCCGGCCCCGGCAATGATCAGCGAAGGCCCGTCAACATTAACCACTGCCTGTTGTTGCGCCTCATTCAGGTTGTCAAGATAATTAGTCAAAATTGATCTGTTTGTTGAATTGGTATGTGTTGCAAAGATAAGCCCACTGAATGATCTTTTGGCAGGATGAATGAAATTTATTAAGCTGATTTTAATGGCAATTTGGAATTGGTTTTAATTTTTGATTTAAATTTGAGCGTTCAATAATTATTAGGATGGATAAATTACAATTGACAGCCGACTTAGGTTTTACACATGGCAAGTATCATGTTGGCCTTGCGTTGGTGGAATTTGAAGAAGGAAATGTGACGATAGTATATTCTCCGGCGCTGGATTTAAGCGGATATGGTTATAGTCATGAAGAGGCAAAACAATCTTTTTCAGAAGCTCTTCAGGAATTTTTCAGGTATACAAATAACAAAAATACATTAGATAAGGTACTTAAAGAATTGGGTTGGAAAATTAAAGGTTCCAAAGTGAAGCAAAAGTTCGATCCTCCAAAAGATTCGGATTTGGTCTCTTCAAATCCCTTGTACAATGACATTGTCAACAATAAAAGCTACAAGGTTTCAAGAGAAGATGTTGAATTTGCATATTAACCTATCATGTCTGCAAAGCATCTTAGAAACGTTCCGTTAAAATTATTCCGGGATTTTTTAATTGCCCAAGGATGTTCTTGCAACAGAATTTCGGGAGGTCATGAACATTGGTCAAGAAAGGATTTATTAAGACCAATAACCATTCAGACGCATGTAGATCCTGTACCGGAGTTTATTATCAAGATTGCCTTGAAACAACTTGGTTTAAATAAAGAAGATTTTCTCAATTGGATATAGTGTCTGGCGGCTGTTTCAGTCCAAACTACAGTCCTTTTAGCCATTATAAATCGTCTTTGTCTAATTGGTCATAAGAAATTAACTTTCCGTTTTTAATATCGTTGTCACTTAATTGGAGCATTAAAACTTGTTCCTCGGTTAATTGCACAGTGTCCTGATCAACCTAACTGGAATTAACTTTGGATAGTCTGGATGCAAAAGCCAGGCACGCTTTAATATCATTATTTTCTAATGCCGGATAATCCTCAATAATGTCGCTTTCACTGCCATGACTTTTCCAAAGTTGTGAACTTAGAAAGATTATTAAAGCGTAAGTATCAAACTTTGGGAAAGTTATAGGCAAAAGTATTGAACTTTAGAAAAGTCACCATCGAAAATAAATTCTTTGTCAGGCCGGATAGTTGTTTAAATTTGTAATCCAGTTGCTTTATCACTTATAGGCTATTATGCACAGGACCCGGACTGCAATTTTTGGTTTGTTGGCGTTTATCTCGATGCTTTCCTTACCAGGGAAGTTGCAGGCCCAATCCCTCACTTCGGGGAATGCCACTTATCGGGAGACCACTGCCTATCCGGCCTTTCCTGCCAATGACCCGATCTTTTATTTCTGTGCGGAGGAAGGGGTTGCCACTGCGTCCCTGACGGCGCAATCTGCCGGTTCGACGGTCAGTTTTCTTTGGGAGAAGTTTGATCCGGCTACCGTAAAATTTCAGAATTTCACCAACGAAACTGGCGCGACTTCTACCCAAACCCATCTTTCTGACGGATGTTACCGGGTCACTTTTACCGGAAACGGGACGAATTATCAATTCCGCGCCTGGGTTTTGAATGGCTGGATGAGACCTGCCGCCGTAATCACTGAATCGACCTGTGTCCTGTTAAGGCTTTCTTCCAGTGTGGTTGGAGCTAACTACCAATACAACGATCTGTCAACAGGAGCAGCCGTTTCAATAAGTCCGGATTATCATTTCCGCTGGTACACCGGAACCCAGTATGTCGTTTCCATCCAAAATCCGACGATCATGCCACCGCCCTCCAAAAATACGGTTTACAGGGTTGAGGTGACCGACCGTGCCGGCTGTATGAAAAGTGCGGAAGTTTCATACACTTCCCCGATTCCCGTCGCCAATTTCTCGTGGAGCACGCCCCAGCAAAACGACCCTCAGTATGTCTTTCCACAGGCTCCGGCCAACATTGATTTTAAAAATTTAAGCGAAAACGCCGATCCGGGTAATTACGAGTGGTATCTTTTCAAAGATAAAGATGTATTGGAGTCGATGGGTGGAGGCACACCAATCGATTCATTCCTGACGATTTTGTACGATGACAACCCGCTTTATACCTATGATCAATCGGGTAAATACAAGGTAAAACTGGTTGCGGCCAAGACTGTTCAAGCGCTTACCTGCCGGGATACTTTTTACCTGCCCGGTTTCATTGTCGTTGATACTTCATTGGTAAAGGTTGCCCCCGTTTTTACCCCTAACGGGGATGGCGTCAACGACAAGCTGATCATCAAAACCAGATCGCTTGAATCGCTCGACTTCACGATAGTGAACCGTTGGGGCAAAGTGGTACATCATTTTTCATCCAACAATTATATGCCGGAGGATTCAGAAATTGCTGCCTGGGATGGTCGTGTAAATGGCAATCTTTGTCCGGCGGGCGTCTATTTCTATGTGGCAGATGCCAAAGGGCGGGACGGCGTGCGACGGCGAACGAAGGGATTTGTGGAGATGATATGGTAATTTGAAAATGTGGAAATGTGAAAATGTGGAAATGAGAAAAAACCCGGATTTAGCTGTGAATTAAGGTGTTGTGGTAAATACTTTCGATAACTCAAACGGAGGAGCAGGATGGTGGGGCTTGACCATTGGATCAGTGCATGCCAGATGTTATGGGGAGACTGCAGTACGAGACGTTTGCTACTCGATTATTTGATTTGAAGTTTCAATTCCAACTTGGTACGATTGGGAGAAGCTGGCGGGATAAGCGAAACAGAATCTTGCATGTTTCAATTCCAACTTGGTACGATTGGGAGCCTGTAGGGACGTCTCCATCTGTTTGAACTGTTGCGTTTCAATTCCAACTTGGTACGATTGGGAGCTTTCTGCAATCGGTGTTATCCGCCCGTCTCTTTCGCGTTTCAATTCCAGCTTGGTACGATTGGGAGCATCGACAATGCAACCCTTCGGACAAATGACGACGTTTCAATTCCAGCTTGGTACGATTGGGAGATCGAAAACGGAAGCGCAAAAGAAATTTTTCTGTTGAGTTTCAATTCCAGCTTGGTACGATTGGGAGCAATACCCAAATTTTATGTTCCTAAAGTCCCTACGAGTTTCAATTCCAGCTTGGTACGATTGGGAGACAGCGGACAAAATTTGTCAGAACCTTCAATCCGCGTTTCAATTCCAGCTTGGTACGATTGGGAGTAAAACCTAATGCACTTTGAATATTATCATCAATCGTTTCAATTCCAGCTTGGTACGATTGGGAGTCGGGGCAGGAGTAGCACAGGCAGGTAAGGCAATGCGTTTCAATTCCAGCTTGGTACGATTGGGAGGAACAACAAATGCCCAAAGGGATTAATTTTCCAGGTTTCAATTCCAGCTTGGTACGATTGGGAGTACAACAAAATCGGCCAGCATATTAAAAAAACACGTTTCAATTCCAGCTTGGTACGATTGGGAGGTGGTGAAAAACTGGATATTGTGATTATCGCGCAGTTTCAATTCCAGCTTGGTACGATTGGGAGAAAATGGCGAAGGTGTTGGATAAAGAAATTATTGTTCGTTTCAATTCCAGCTTGGTACGATTGGGAGCTGCATGAGTATTTTGGTGACAAATATTTGCCGAGTTTCAATTCCAGCTTGGTACGATTGGGAGCGCCTTTTCTACGTCCTGAACATCAAGTGCTCTCGTTTCAATTCCAGCTTGGTACGATTGGGAGATTTCTGCATCAATCTGAGCAATGGCTTTTTGCTTTGTTTCAATTCCAGCTTGGTACGATTGGGAGTCCACTTGGGAAGCCCTGGCCTGTAAATCGCTCAAATGTTTCAATTCCAGCTTGGTACGATTGGGAGCCGTTCGACGACTCAAAAAAATAAGTTCATCCTCAAGGGATTAACTTTTACAAACATAGCATTTTTAGCTGAAAAAATTGTCGATCATTTAAAACGTATTTACCCCCAGGGTTCGACAATTTATATATATGATTCATTTCCAGTATGTCAAAGAACTTTATTCTTGGTCGTAAGAATAATTTTCTTCCATTTTTTACATTTTCTGAATGGGTCGACAAGCTTGCCTATAAAAATGTATCCAGGTTTTGCCGTTCATGTCCCACAATTTCTTTGTCGAGCCATTTCTCCTGCCGGGTTTTAAAAATGATCAGACTATCAGTTTCTTCATCCATAATAAGTAATGCTTTGTGCTTTAATTCAAGCAGCTTAACTTCGGTGATTTCGCCTTCAAATACCGAATTTTGTATCCAGTTCAAGTACTTACGGCAAAGTTTCAGCATCTTTCCCACGCGCTTTTGTCCAACATCATACATGGCTATTACGTACATTACCACCACATTTTAAAGGGTTTGTACGCTTCGATCTCAAGAATATGCTTCTGAAGCTTGTAACATTCAAGCTTAATCAGGTGTTTGTAACTTACCGACCGGTTTAAAGTCCGGTGATTAATGGTCTCTTCCAAACGGTCTTCGATAGCCTGTACGAATGTTTTTTTTCCGTTCTGTTTGAGGATAACCCGGTTCAGGTTTTCTTCGAAATGGTCGCTTTGGATCATCTTTTTGTTTAGGACTTTAAAAATAACGCGATCAACCAACAACGGTTTGAATACCTCGGCCAAGTCGAGCGACAGGGAGAACCGACGTTCGCCGGGTTCGTGCAGGAAACTGACGGTAGGGTCCAGCTGGGTTTGGTGGATAGCCTTCAGACATTGGCCGTAACACATCATATTTCCAAACGAAATAAGTGCGTTCACCTCATTCTGCGGCGGACGGTAACTGCGGCCAATCATGCTGAAATCGTTAATAATCAGCTCGAAAGCCTCGTAATAGTTTTTGCGGATA
>JAMDDG010000417.1:0-8306 GCA_023488865.1 Bacteroidota bacterium
GCCCTTGTCCTTTTTGGTGCTTTCGTAGGATTTCTCGGTAATAAAGTTTTTCGTCCCATGGTAAATAAATTAAACATACTCCAAAGATAAAGGTTTTCCGGGTTATATACGGGCATTTTATACCCAATTTGGGGCAAAGTTTTCCTATTTCTACCAACCTCTATCGGTATGTTTGCTGAGAGTAAATATAAACGATATGGCAACTTTAGACCAGCAACAAAACGAAATTGACCGCAAAGCAAAACTCAACGGGCAGAATAATGCCACTGGAGCAACAGACAACCCTGAGGATATGCCACAGCAGTTTACGCAACAGGATGCGCAACCTCAACCAGCACCCCAACCCGATCAAAGGGTTGCTAAAGCAGAAGAATATACCAAAAGGTTCTTCTCTGCTGAACTACCGAAGCCTAAGTTTGACCAGGCGAAGGCAGACAGGTTACAAAAACTTCAAAAGGTCAACCAGATCGTGAGGGGTGTAGGTGTCATGGGCGACATCTTATCATTAGGATTAGGCGCCAACGTGCGCAAGGCAGCCCCTGATACTACTACATCACGTCTGCAACAGGCACTTCAAGCCAATATGGACAAATACGCCAACGATCAGGAGATGTACGATATACGCAACTTCCAGAAAGCCAGGGAAGATGCTAAGTTCGGGATCAGTTTTGAAATGCGAGATGAGGCAAATAAAATCAAAAGGGAAGGTATGGCAGCCAAAACGGAAAACGACAAGGCACTTGCTGCACAACACGAAAAAGAATTTGAAGTTAACACAGGATTTAAGATAGCAGACCTGACGGAACGTAAAAACTACCATCAGGCGATGGAGGATATTTATCGGAAAAGGGGCGGTAAATCAGGCCGAACAGGTGGTCCGACGAGCATAATGACATCATCCGGCAAGAAGTACCAGATAACCCCTGAGGAATTATCCTACCTCACAAACGAGGCAACCGGCAACGAAGCTATACAGTCTGATCCCAAATTTTCTAACTGGTTCACTAAAACAGAGATAACCAAACAGGTCCCGAACGCACGGTGGGGTGGTTATGACAAAGTGCCAACTGGCCAGTTCACATATAAATTGAAGCCTTCGGCCGATAAACATGCTTTGGCTCAATCAATGATAGACCTTTGGGAGCAGGGGAAAATATCACTGCCCGGAAGGAAAGATCAACCCAGGAATGAAAATAACCCAACGGTTCAAGCACCACCTCCACCTGTTCCGGGCACGGTGACAGGTCCAGCCGTAGGGAAGTGGGCACCACAAACGCAGCCAAATAATAAATTTTATTCAACCGGAGGCTACTACTAATGGAAGAACTGAACGTGAATACAGCCGATCCGGTTGTAGCAACCGGACCAGAAAGCAATCTTCAAAGGTTACATGATAATCTTAGTAAGAAGGATGGGTTTAACGTTCCCTTTGATCAGTTTAAAGCTGATATGCAGGATGAGAACAATTTGAAACGCTTGCACGAGAACTTGAGTAAGAAAGATAACTTCAATGTGCCCTACGATCAATTTAAGGTTGATATGTGGGGTTCTCCTGATGTTTCCGGGAAAGACCAGACAGCCGGACAACTAAGCGCAGAACCAATATCACAAACAAACGAGGGTTGGAATCCCTCCAAAGGACAAAGACCTAAATACATTGATTCAGATCCTGCGTGGGCAAAAGCGTTTAATAATAAACCAGAAAAAGGCAGTATTGGAGGGGAATTAGTTGATCAGGCACAATCCGGATCAGAAAGTATTCTTGCGGCAGCATATGGGGCACCGGGATATGCTTTTGATTTTATTGGGGCAGGTATGAGAAAGCTTGGATTGCCTGTACCGGAATGGAAAGATAGTTGGGCTCATCCGGTTAAAATAGGTGGAGTTGACATAAATCCCCTGTCATTACTTGAAGATTCCAAAAACAAATTATTACAGGCCGCAAAAGAAAATGACAAAGAAGTCCGAAAAAATAATCCTGAAATTGACAGGGGATTTATTGAGCCATTCCAAAAAGGAGATTATTCAACCGGGTTACGCAATATGTTTTCCTCAATTGCACAATCAGCCCCTTCTTCTGCAGCAATGATGCTGTCCGGCGGACTATCAACCGCAACACAAGTTGGAGCCGGAGCAGCACTTTTCGGAAGTCAGAACATCAACCAGGCAGACATTGAAGGAGACCATGGAAAAGTAAGTCGCGATGCATTGCTGGCAATATCTTCCGTTACCGGAGCCCTTGAATCCGTCTTTGAAACAAGTTTGGGATCAGGGGCAATGGGTAAGGCGGTTATCAATATTGTCAAAAACAAGGGTAAAAAGGAAGCTGAGAAAGAAATTAAGAAGGAGTTTTCTCTTTCTATGGCAAAAATGTTGATCGAAAACCCATGGATGGCACCCTTTGGCGAAGGAATTGAAGAGATGGGAACCCAGCTTTCGCAAAACGCAGTCAATAAGTACACAGGGTACAAACCAGACACCAACTTAATGGATGGCGTTTGGGATTCAGGCATAATCGGTTTCGGTATGGGTGCAGTTCATGGAGGTATTATCGAAGGGGTTAAACGGTCTGTTTCCAAGGGAAATAACCCTACCGGTACAGTCACTGCAGATGAAACGCCTGTTCCTACCATAGGCCCACGTTCACAGGCTGAAATGACTGCCAGGGAGTTCCACAAAGCACACGCAAATCCTGAAACCGGAATATTAAAAACAATCAAAGAGTATACTCCTGCCGGTACAGATAATAATACATGGTATGTAACCAAAGAATGGGAAGAACCTGGTACTGAGGGCAGCACAAGGCACATGTATGGTGTTAATATGCCGGATGGAACGTTTAAACAATTCCAAGAGGGTCCAGGCATCTTTGAGAACAACGATGCCCTTACTGAAGATCAGTATGTGAACCAGCAACTTTCTAATTTTGACCAACAACAACCTAAAGATTTATCCAATCAAGGAGGGGTATCAGGCTCCTATCCTGTTGATCCTGCCCTAAAAGCACAGATTGACAAGGAGACTGCACCGGCCTACTCACATGACGGGGTTGATATTCCAAAAGAAGAAGCTTTAAAGATTGTCAAATTGGCAGCAAAACTGAAAGACAAGTCCGAACTGGACGGATTAACCTACTCCAACGACCCGGAAATTGACGCAATAATTGAAAAGGCATGGCCAAAACCTCCTGTAAAATTCAAGATAAAAGGAACAACAGTAGACCGTGAGGATGCTTTGACAAGAATTAAATACGCCAAATCGATTGACAAGATCAATGAATTGAACATTGAGAATGTTGATTCCGACCCGGAAATAAAACAGGCTTACGATGCGAAGGTAAAACAGCTTTCACCGGCCAAATATTCATTAAATGGAAACCCGATAACACAAAAACAGGCGCTTAGTCACATCAAGTTTTCTGACGATATTCCAGAACTTCAAGAGCTGCAACACGAAAATATTGATTCTGATCCGGTGGTTAAACAGGCCTATGACGCAATGTTTGATGAATTATCAAAACAACAAGTTCCCGAAAATGTAAACATTACAAATTCAGATAGTGAAAATCTTCCCGAAAATTCAAAAGATAATGCAATACAGCAGTTAGTTGCAAATCAAAATCCTAAGAAAGGTTCTCAAAAATTGCAAGAATCTGATAATCAAACTAAAAAAAGTTCCCAAAATGAAGAACCTACTTCACAACCTGGTCAAGTTGCAGGAGCGTCCACCGGAGAAACAACCCAAAGCAACACGCAAGAAGCCGGTCAGGTATCAGAAGCAGCGCAATCAACATACGGTAAAGACAACAAGATCGTGACAGAAAGCCGTTATGAGGAGCTGAAACGAATGTTGCGAGATAAGCGAAATAACCTCAATTCTGGTTTTGATCCTGAATTGTTGGCCATCGGTGCGCAAATGGCAGCTTATCACGTTGAGGCAGGGGCCAGAAAGTTCGCGGACTTTTCCAGGAAGATGGTCGCTGATATGGGTGAAGGCATCAAACCCCACCTTAAAAATCTTTATGAAGGGGTGAGGCAACTTCCGGGAATGGAACAGCATAAATCCTTCATGGACGATCCGAAATCAGTTAAAGAGGCAGACATTGACCAGCTGTTAAAAAAAGAGCCTGTTTTAGGCGATTTAAGCAACGGTAACAATCAGAGCGGGCAAACTACCTCCCAGACAGGGAACATTCCTATGAATCAATTTTTCGGGGCAAATCAGGCCTCTGGTACTATCCCGCCAAAAAGCGTTAACCCAAAAGTTGAAGAAAACCTAAAATCCGCACACGGGATTAAGGGTGAACCGCTCATGGACAAGTTTAAACGCTGGGGTCAGGAAATTAAACAGACCACGCATCACTTCAAACACATCACAGAGGCAGAGTTCCCGAGCGTTTATAACAAGCTCCGCCTGTTTGAAGCGATCCCGGATGCGGTTAAGAAGGATGCTTATGAAAGAATCTCAGCTATTGTCAGGCCAATCGTAAAGGACAAGGACCTGTTTGAAGCATTTGAACGACACATTGTCCTGCAGGACCTATTGGCAGACGTGCGCCGGGGAATGTTCAAAGGCAAAGCTTTACCATGGGGTTATGAAAACGTTTCTGAGATTGAGCAGGATGCAAACTCTATGGCAGCGTATGTAAATAACAATCCTTTGCTGAAAGATGTCCTAAACAAGAGACAGGAGATGATGGGCCAAGTCAGGGACCAGCTGATAGAAAACGGAATCCTCTCACCTAAATCGAAAAATGACAGCTATTTTCACCACCAGGTACTTGACTACATGAATGCCCGGCAACGTCAGGATGTAGGAGTAAGCAGCCATGACGCCCGGTTACATGAAAAAGGATGGCAGCGAAGCCGTACCGGCTCAATGAAGGCTTACAACACGAACTACCTCGAATCGGAATTTGAGGTATTGGCGCAAAGCCTTGAAAAACTCGAAATAAAGAAGATCCTCAACAAGATCGGATCAGAAATAAATATCATGCCTGAACTGGTCGAAAAAGCCAAAAATGAAGGCGGAAGCTGGAAGGATTACGTACCGGAGGGTTATGTCAAGTGGTTCCCAAAGAGCGGCACCAATGCTTACAAGGCAGCTACAATAGCCGAGCGGGCAGCCCAAAACATTATGTCCTCCGTTGACAGGCAGGTTTCTGACAATATCGAATCACTGATAGCAGAAGCCGATAAGACCATGTGGGTAATACCTGAGAAAATTGCAAAACAGCTTGATTCTATGCGGACCGCAGAGAAAGAGATTATACCTGTAAGGATCCTAAGGACGCTAAACAATTGGTGGAAACAATGGGTCCTTATCAACCCTTTCCGGGTTTTAAAATACAATTTAAATAACTTAAGTGGTGATTTTGACGTAGTTATGGCCTATAACCCCGCCATATTTAAGCCTCAATATGCTCACACAGCAATGAAGGAGCTTTGGAATGATCTTAAGGGCCATGGAATGTCACCTGACATAAAAGAAGCTTTGGAGCAAGGGGTTATCACTTCGGGTTTATCTATTCAGGAAATCCCAGACATCAACAAAGAGGGGGTTTTTAAATCCTTGACGGGAGACGATAACCTTGCAATGAAATATTGGGGAGCATCGAAAGATTACACAAATTTCCGAGAGAACCTTTTGAGGATAGCGGCCTATAAATACTTCAAAGAGCAGATCAAACAAGGTAAAAGTGTTTACGGGGTATCTGACAAAGCGGCCATCGATGCTCTGCCTGATATCAATGAGAAAGCCGGGAAACTTGCCAGGGAACTTGTGGGCGACTACGGCAATTTATCGCAAGGCGGGCAGTGGCTAAGATCACACATATACCCCTTCTGGTCGTGGGTTGAGATTAACACTCCACGTTATTACCGGCTTTTGAAAAACACCGCTAACGAAGGTAAATCCACAACCGCAACCGGTGCCCGGGTTGCCGGAGTGGCAGCAAAGAAAACCGCAACGAACGTACTGACAACCTCTGCAAAGATGCTGATGTTAGGCTCTTTGGTTTCCTTGTGGAACTGGACGCTCTTTCCCGATGAGGATAAAGAGCTCTCCAAGACAGGGAACAGACAATTAAAGCTTATCCTGGGACGCAGGGAAGACGGATCGATAATGGGCATCAGGTTTTCAGGCGCCTTTGCGGATATGCTTTCTTTCGTGGGCCTTGAAGATGCACCGCAAGACGTTAAAGATCTAAGAAAAGGTGATGCAACGATCGGAAAGAAGCTCGCAGAAGCAGGATCAGCATTTGCCAATAAGTTAACCCAGGGAGTTATGCCGATTGAAAAAACAGCTGCAGAGGTGGCGTTAGGCAAGTCCCTCTATCCTGACATCTTCAACCCCGGAACAATACGGGACAGGCCGGAACATGCACTGAGGGCAGTCTCTATGGACAGGATATATAGATATCTTACCCGCAAACCTTTAAGGGGGATCAGTAAGGAGGCTGAAGGGCTGATAGTCTATGATACCGACCCAGGCGAAGCAGCATATTACACCATAAGGCAAAAGATTTACGATTTCCTGAAGAAGGAAGGTATTGAAAACACTTCCGGCGAGCCAACCCAACGATCGAACGCACTGTTCTATTACAAACAGTCGCTCAAGATGAAAGACAACAAACTGGCTGAACACTGGCTGAATGAGTACGTCAAAGAAGGAGGCACCAAACAGGGCTATAAAGCCAGTATTCAAAGAGGTGTAGTTACTTCTCCCCTTCCTAAACGGCTAAGGGAAAAATGGTGGGCTACCCTTGACAACGAGGATAAGGAGGTACTCGATATGGCCAATACTTGGTACGAAAAAACATATTTAGAAACCGGTTCACCGGATAAATCCAAACCCCTAACCGATGTATTAACAAATGCAAAGAAGGCGGTTGAAGAAAAAAGATCGTCCATTAATAGAACGAAACCCAATTATCAAACATTAAAATACTGACATGAGAGAAGTTACAATAGAGATCCTTAAATTAGAGAGGGAGTTAATGATATCCAAAGCAGAGGTGAGGAGGCTTGCCAACGAAGAGGTAATTGATATATTCAAAATTATTGAGCTTTGCACCAAAATGGACACCATCGCGTCTTCCCTGTTGATCTTGGACAGGGTCAATGAGGAGGTAAAACTTAACACTATTCCGTATTACAACTGAATCGTTGGGTTTTTGTGTGATTGAAGCCATCTTGAGAAATTGGGGATGGCTTTTTGTTTGTAGGTTGTGGTAGGTAGTTTCGAAGAACATATTTTTCATTTACCGTTTTCCTGGCGTCAGAATTATGAGCGGAAAGGACATAAAAAAGCCGGAGGGGATCCGGCCTGACAGGTGATATATAAACTTTAAATTATTCCAAAATCTCTTTTATCTGCAGTGGAAATTATTCTTGAAACTGACATGATCGACCTTAAATAGTCAAAATCTCTCTCTTTTATTTCGCCCTGCCAAACACCTTTCTTTGCAACCAGGATATCAATCAAATTAGCGTATCTTCTTTTCTGAATATAGGAAGTGTCAATATAAGAATCATATTTGAGAAATGGATAATCAGAACACTTTAACTTAAACTGAAGGCTTTTCTGTTCCTTTGTTCTGATAACATTTGGATTAATTTCGCTATTTATATAGAGAGAACCAACAATGATTTTATGGGTGTCTATACCCAGAATAACAATGAATTTATCTTTTTGAGTATTCTGGTCAAAAATGAAAAATACAGCACCCGGCTGTATCTGACTTGAGATTAATCCACTCAGGCTCTCATCCCGAAGCAAATCCCCTAAGCTACTCATACTCTCAGGAGTTCTTCTGCCTCGAGGTTCATTTTAATCAGCTCCATTACAAATTCAGAAGCATTGCCTTCTTTGGCTATTTCGGTAAATAGAATAGGTCCGTTTTTTCTGGCACTATCCCAAGCAGGACCATGTGACTTTTCTGTAAGTTGGCCAAAGGATAACGGAGCATTTTCTGATATTGATTCATGAAGACACTCTATGTCTGTCTCCGATAATTGATCCATATCAGGTTTTTCTATAGGAGAAATATCATTGCAATTAACTGAAACTTTACCTATAAGTTCTCTGTTGGAAAGAAATTTAGTTGGATTTACTACTCCTTTGACAGCATCGTAAATTTTTGATGGGACGGGTCCATTGACCATTTTACAATAACTGTCCGATGTAATTGGGCGGCCATATCTGGCCAGGTGTTTCTGATCGGCAAAGAAAAGGATCTTTGCGAGTTTGTGTTTGTCGACTTTGGTTAATTCATTTACAACTAGCAATACAGCTGCTACAGCTTT
>JAMDDG010000417.1:8316-13000 GCA_023488865.1 Bacteroidota bacterium
TTCAGTGGCTTTAGATGCTATGATACAGGCTAAATGAGATTATTTGATGTTTCAGAATTATTTTGTTGCAACACTAGCAATACAGCTGCTACAGCTTTTTGCTCTTCATAGGTGAATTGTTCCATTGGATAGATTTGATTTCAAAATAGTTCATAGGCTTTTCCTTTGTAATGACTGGGTTACGTGGCAAAATTACACAATAGCAACACAAAAACAACACAATAACAGCACAAAAGTAAAATCAATTGCGAATACAAATATAAGTACATGTATTTCAGTTGTTTAAATTCGTTATTTATACACTTTCTGTTTGAATACTTTGATGAAGTTCTCTTTGAATTGAGCGGCCTTTTCTCCTGTGTAACCCATTACCAGGAAAGAGAATCCGTCTTTTGTAATTTCATAGGCTTTCTGTTCTCTGTTACGGGAATCGGTGTATGTGATCTCCCCAAAATTGTGGAGATTAAAAACCTGTGATACGCCAAATAACGAGCAAATACAAATTGTATCACACTATATATCAGATACTTAAATGTGTTGATGATACAAGATTGCCACTTGTCGCATCTCGTAACGATTTTGCAAAAACCATTGATAAGGAGACAGTGAAGTTGCATAATCCATTCGTTTTCCCAAATAAAAATCCTAATGAAAAAGGGCGGCTCAATTGTGAGCCGCCTAACTCAGTGTTGCGTGATAGAATTTTAACACAGAAGAAATCTGTGGCTTGAGAAAAACGCGATAGAATTTTGTAGCATTTGATTCGGGCTGTTTTTTACCTGAATAATGAGCCGGTTTCTTCACGATTGTCACTATAATAACCAAATTTTCAAAACACTTTTTGGATAAGGCCCCGTAACAAGATTGAAAGCAAGTCGGCAACTTATTCAGAAAGAAGATAATACTTCTGTAAAACTGCCGACTTGCTTCTTTCGTTAAAGTGGTCCTGTGTTCACCGATAGGGAATTTTCCATTGCACCTTTAGTTTTCTTGACCTTTATTAACTCCTTCAGGAGTTCTCTTTTGCATAGGGCCGTTTCTACGTGTCTGCAAATTTCGGCGATCCTTGGAAAATTTAGGTAGTCTGAATTGAGAATAGCCTTTGATTCCACGGTTAATTTGTCGATTTGCTCGTCACAGTCAGACATCTTGTTTAACATGATTTCTCTGATCTGTTTTCTGTAACTTGTACTTGTCTTCATGATTTTTTGTTTTTGAATGATTGATTTTTAAATGATTAATACTAAAATGGATGATCATTGGGTTCATAATTCCGGTTCGGGTTCACGGCTGTCGCGTTTATTGAAGTATTCTGTTTCTTATAAATTTCACGGGGCATATTTTCAAATACTGTCATTTCGTCATTCGCCAGTATTTTGAAATCACCAATTCTGCCCCGGCGATTTTTGGCAACTGTGATAATAAATGAGTTGTCTTCTTTGTCCCGATGAGGGAAGAGCACGATGTCGGCATCCTGTTCAATAGCGCCGCTTTCGCGGAGATGGTGCAGTTGCGGCTTTGTTTCCGATGCTTCACGGTTTAACTGGGACAAACAGATGAAAGGTATATTTTCATTGAGGGCAATTCCTTTGAAGGTCCGGCTCATCTCTGAAATTTGTTGTTCACGAATTGCTTTCCGGTCAGTTGGGGCAATAAGCTGAAGGTAATCCAAAATTATTATGTCACATTTCCCTTTCTTTCTGTTCTTTGCTGTATTTGCCTTGATTTGAGCGGGAGTTATACCGGCATAGTCGAACCAGATAATGGGTAGGTTTTCCAAGCTTGTTACGGCATTGTTTATCGGTATCCAGTCGGAATCTTTTAGCGTTCCATCCCGAATGTCTGAACGGTTAACTCCTGATTCTCCAGATAGTATTATTCTGAATAAATCCTCTTTTTTCATCTCCATTGAGTAATAATTAACCCAATTCCCCGCCCTTGCTGCTTTAATTGCAAAGTGAAGGGCAAGGCTTGTCTTACCTACTCCAGGTCTGGCCGCCAGGACTATCAGGTTTGTGTTCCTCCAGCCTCCAGTTGAATAGTCAAGATCCCTGAATCCAGTCGTAATTCCGGGAGATTTGCCAGCTTTAACCGTCTGGCAGTCTTTCTCTATCTCGATTATAGCAGCCTTGCACACATCGGCCTGTAGTCCCCCTGAATTGGAGTTGTAAGAATATCCTTCGGCCTCGCTGATATTTAATTTAAGGTTCGATAAGATCGTTTCGATATCCTCATTGTCATCGAAAGAGGCTGTTATCAGTTCTGATCCAATTCTGATCAACTCCCGTTGAATAAATTTCTGCGCAATAATGCGTGCATGAAACTCAATATGCGCGGCAGAAGCTACCCGGCTGGTTAACTGGGTGATGTAAAGCGGTCCGCCAACTTCATCCAGCTCCCCCCTGTTTTTCAGCTCCTGGGTAACCACCAGTAAGTCGATTGGTTTCTCTTTGGAGGCCAGCTCTTTGATCACATTGAAAATTTTCTTGTGCTCCTCTTTGTAGAAGCTTTCAGGTTTGAGAATGGCCTGTACGGTGTGGTAAGCGTCTTTCTCCAGCATTAGGGCCCCAAGCACTGCCTCTTCGACATCTATTGCCTGGGGAGGAACTTTGTCAAGTGTTGTTATCATCGTCCAAGAGGTTTAAATGGTTGGGGCTCTGTAAGAATCTGTTTTCCGTTAGGTGTATAGGAGCGTGAGCTATTGATCCAATTGGTAAGCATTGTTTGTTTCCAGCTTCCTACTGGTTTACCGTTGGTATTTTTCCAATCTGCTATATCATAATGGTCAAAAGCTTTTTTTGCGATTTGCTCATCTAATCCTTTGGATTTGAAAAAGTCAATAACTTCGTTTAAAGAGGGCGGATTAAACGATACGGTCGTTCTCTTATATACTTCTTTCTTTCTTTTATTCTTGTATGTGGTTACTTGTTGGTTATCCGATTGTTCAATTACTGGTTGTTTTGCTGGTTGTTCCGGTGTTTCAATATGTTGGTATTCGTCCCATTTACAGATAGTTATAATGCTAAATTTGTTGGTTGATTTGATGGTTATTTCGCTGGTTGATTTTAGCTTGTTTATTGAAGTGCGTATTTGCTGCTCACTCAAGCCTAAATCCATTGCCAGCACCTTCCTTCCGGTGATCACCTGACCGGGTAACAACTTGTGTATTTCGAAGTCGAATTGCTTTCTTGATGCCTCCAACAGTAGATGAATAAAGAGCCTGAACGTGTTGGGGTCTTTATACCATCTCCAGTCCTTGATCTTTCGATATAACATGATATATCCGAATTGATTCATAGCTATGCGGGTTGGAGTTGTTTGAGGAACTTGTTCACGAAATAAACCTGCCCTTTCCCGGTAACCTTAGGAGTTGTGCTCACGAGGATTGAACCGTCAGGCTTATTGATAGATGTCTTCTTTAGTTCAAACAGACCCATCTCCATAGCCATCTGGGAAGGAATGTTGTAATATTCGCCTCTGTTTCCCAAGTATCCATGGTCCCGGAGCCAAGCAAAGAGGCGGTTCTGCCCTATTTCAACACCGTTTTGGGTCAGCAGCTTAGCCAGTTCTGCCACAAGTATTGACCTTCTGGAGGTTTCGACAGATTGAGCAAACAAGACACGGGGTGACTGTTCTTCAATTGTTTTGGCCTGAACTTCTGTTATTTCCAGAAGCCTATCTTTCTCTTCCTCTGAGCTCAGAAGCATCTTGGCAAGGTCCTTCACGGAAATTGAATCAAGTTTTGTGTAACCTGACTTCAAAAGCTCTTCGATCCGGTCATAGATCCAAAGTTCAAAACGGGGATCCAGCCATCCGGCAAATTTCAAGGCCAGTTTTTGATGTGCCCAGGTTCCTTGTGTTGACCCGCCCTGCTTGATTTCCGTTATTGGAATATCAATAACGGTTTCTTCCAGGGCTTCAATAAATCGCTTAGTTTGTTCTGTATTTAAAAAATTAGCAGGAAGCTTACCGAAAGGTTTAGCCATCTCGGTAAGATTCACCATTACATCACCGTTGTCGAGTTGAAAGGTGACATTATTGTGCTGGTATTGGTAGATTTTTATTTCGCTCATAGCCGGCAGGGATTAAAGGAATGATACCATTCATAAAATTCATTAGCCGACGTGACAACCAGGAATATTCCACCGGCAATCGTTGTTAGTAAGTCGGCGAATGGCCTTCTGCGGCTGGACCGGGAGGGTGTAACTTCCCATCCTTTAGATTTGATGTAGGAAACAATTTCATTAGCAATATGATGCTTTTGAAATTTCTTTTTGGTACCTTTGTCCTGCTTCTGAAACAAGACATTGGAGGTAAGATTGGTGTTATACATAAATCTTACCTCCTTTTCTTTGATGTAAACTGCTCATCCATTTCCTTTATGGATTCGAACTGAGTCTTGACACGGTTCTCTGTCATCCATGCGTAAATCTCGTCTCTCTTAAAATAGATTTTGCCATCCCGCTTAAAGTGGGGCATGAGATTTTTAGAAGTATTACGGTAGATTGTAGGTCTTGAAAGGCCTGTTTCTTCTGAACAAGTGTCAACTCCATAAACTGGCGGAACTTCTTTTTTTTCTGGCCTACCCAGAGTGTGTTCAAAGACTGTTCTGACTGCATCATAAACAATCCTTTTTAATGCGTCTTCAAAAAAGGAATGAAGGACTGGTGTTCAGAAGAAACAG
>JAMDDG010000101.1 GCA_023488865.1 Bacteroidota bacterium
TTTATCTTTGCACCGCATTGAGAAAAGCGGATCAACGCCCGGGTGGCGGAATTGGTAGACGCGCTGGACTCAAAATCCAGTGATAGCAATATCGTGCGGGTTCGATTCCCGCCCCGGGTACTTAAAAACTCCTTAATCGATTGAAGATTAAGGAGTTTTGTTTTAATGGGAAAGATGCGGGAAAGAATAAGGTTCTTGTATTACTTGTGCTTGGCGGTTGAAGGCTTAATTTTCTTCTTGACTGCCGTTTGAATAGGTTTAGTTTTGCTCTTTTTCACAACCGGCTTTACTCCTTTAAGCTGGTCAATCTCCGATTTCAAGAACTTCCGGTATTGATCATACATGAACTGATAGAAAATAGCAATGTTCTCTTTGTTCCGGGCGCTCTCCAGGGCATTAACATATTTTATTCGATCCGGCTTAAATACGATTGATAATGGCAAGTTAAACCAGGCTTGAATGTAATTCATCAGAAGGCGTGAAGTCCTTCCGTTCCCGTCTCCAAATGGGTGTATGCTGACAAAATCAAAGTGTACTTTAAAAGCAAGGTTACATTTTTCCTCAAAGGTTTTTACTTTTTTAATTTCGGCGTTTGTTTTTTCGCATAGCTGTTTAACCATTGCAGGCACTTTCTTAAAATCGGGGAAAGTCCTATTTCCTGCTCTGACTGTCCCTGTCCTAAAATCACCTTTTGCAGTATTGTAGGTGCCTAAAATCGTGTTAACAGTCTCACCCGTGTTCGTCTTCACTTTGGCAGCCATTGATTGGATCAGGGAGGTTGAGAGTGGTTTTTTGTCTTTGGCAACACTCAGGGTAAATTTTAGAGCCTCATAATAATCCAAAACCATTAAATGATCCTGAATAGGCTTACTGGCTGCCGGTTTTCCATATTCCAACAAATTAACTGACTGCTTTTCGGTTAAGGTCGATCCCTCTATTGCCGTAGAATGGTGGGTAATGGCATAGTAGGTATATTTATCATGGTCGATCATCCCTTTGGATAATTTCAGATAAATATCAGCTAATTTATTGATCTCTTGAATTTTCATTTCACAAAGGTAAAAAGTTTTTTTCAATGGGTGAACAAATTGAAAAAGAACGATGTGACTTTGTAGTACTTAAAAGCCACTTAACCGATTGAAGAATTAGGAATTTTGCTTTTAGTAGGAAAGACAGGGAAAGAATGACGTTGCAGGGTCTTATTTCTCCGCCCTTATCATATCAAAAAAAGCCACCCCGAAGGATGGCTTTCAACCAAAAAATGAACAAAACAAAACTCAATATAAAATATCTTCACGTTTAGTCTCAGCATATAAAAACCTTTCCCCGGAGTGGAACCGGTTGAACGGTGGCCGTCTAAACATTTTTCTATCCGGATGCAGTGGCCGATCGGATCCTTTCTGATTCTCAACAGAAAATGCAAGGGATTGGCCAACGCCCTGCCATAGACCACCCTCTTTTTTGATGATCTTCAGCTCGATGAGATCGTTCAAAGCTTCACAGAATTTTTCAACAGCCAGGACAGCTTCATTTTGATTCTCATTTTCAGTGAATGAGACTGTGTATTCTTCAAGCGCTTTCTTAAAGTCGTCCGATAATGCATGAGAGGTATCCTCAAAATCGAACAACCGGGATATTGGAAAAACAAAATGTGTTTCCCGGATCAGGTTAACCAGTTCGATAATTTCCTTATGAACTTCGACAATCAACGATATTTCTTTCGGAATTTCTACAGCATCGATTTCAATCAGTTTTTCAACACTAAGCCCTGGAAACTTTAGTTCTGCTGCAGCGATATGCGTTCTCTTTAAAAATAGCTCAAAATCTGCACTTTTCATTTTTAAAACGTTCAGAAGATCTTCAAGAGAAATCAAATTAACTTGAAGAATATCTTCGTAACCAAATCGAATTTGTTGGAGCTTTTCAGCTAAATCAGTGTAAAGTTTATTGATTCTTTGACGGTTAACCAAATCAGGTTGTCCAATCATTTTTGGGGTAAAGTCGTTAAAATTTTCCATTTTGATAAATTTTTTAAGTGAATATTAATTGGTGTGAATATTTATTTTGTTCAATTCGTCAAATGTGTCCTGAAGCTGGATCATAACGGCAACATTGGTCAACATATCCTTCAATTCGGTGTACACCTTCGATATTTCAGGGTTCTGGCCTAGAAAATTGGAGGTAACCGGCACTTCCTTGCAAGTATAAAACAATGATTTTAACATGGCCATTCCAATTTCGTCTGGAAGTCGAATGTTTTTCTTGCCCGCAATCTGGCCAGATAACAGGACCAGGCATTTATTGTAAAAACTTCCCGGGACATAATCACTGAATTTATTACTAAGCAGCTGATCAAGCTTGATGAAAAGCCTTGAAAATGAAGCACCATAGCTTTGATCAACATGATCACGCCATTGTGGATAAGATCCTGATGTTTTCACTTTTGACTGCTTCATTGCATCAGTGTTTTATCTAAAAAACTCGACGACTCAATGCCTTTGTTCGCTTTAACCCACGAACAGAAGTAGTCATATTCTTGCTCAAAAAGCTCAAATCCTGTTACTGTCATCGGACATTTTTTACTTTCGTCACTCTTCAAATAAACGACAGCCCCGATCTGAAAACGCAACTTTTTCTTAAATTTTCTGGCCCATTCCAGGCTGTCTTCGTCAATCTCTTCCATATCTTTTAAATTTAATTGGTCATCCAGTTTATTCGTCCAGTCTATTATTGATTAAAACACTGTATATCAATCACAAAAACCCCATTTTTTTTAAAATAATTTCAAAAAACAGGTATTAAAGCCTTTGAGAAACCGAACTCGCCCTATCAACGCAGCGGACAAAACAGCAGGAAATGCAGGATATATGACAGCAACGATTCTTCTCATCTTAAGACTTTTTTCTTAAACTCTGCTATATCATCCAATGATTCACTGATACCATTGGTGCCGTATTTGTTTACTGTGGCCCTAATCCCCTTTTCTAAGTTCCGGTTCAGGCGATCAACCGCCTTTAGCAGTTCATCGCCAGAATCCCTTGATTTGCTTCCTGGCAGACTGCCCGATGGAACTGCGACCGATGAAAAAGAAGGGGACGCATCGGCGTATCCACCCAAAGACCGAACGTTCATTAGAACAGATTCCAAACTAGGCTGCAGCCGAAGGGTAGAAAGCCTTTGGTTGCTCCGGGCTGATTCAATCGATGCGATCCAGGGTTGCAACGATGGATTGTTTACCCCTTCCTGAGGGATGACATACTCACCCTTGTGCACAATGCCGGCAGGTTCATACTTTCCGCCCGGTTCTGTGAAACCGCCTTCGGCTTTGCCTTTTCCGCCGTTTAGAATTAATGCCTTAGCAGTTCCAAAGGCGGCTTTCATTAAAACAATTTTAGCAGCTGCCGTTGCAATTCCGAGAAAACCTTTAGAGGCAATATCCTTAATTAAAGCTTCGGACATGCTCATGAGAAGAATTTTTTCAAGAGCATCCAGGGCCATTACCAGGGTATTGCGCAAAAATTGACCAAAATCCTGCTCCTGGCTCATTAAAGTATCGGCAAAAGAATCTCCAATAGAAGAAGCAAGATCCACGTATGACTGTGCCTGCCTTTGATTGGTGGCATCCGTCTCCTTCTGGATCCTATTGTGTTCTGAGATAAGCTCATCTCCCAGTTTGATAATTGCATCGACAGATTCGCTACTCATCTCTTCCTGGGCGGTGGTAAAGCTTTCCATTGATTTATTAGCTTCCTCCTGTATTTTTATTCTGGCATCTGCGATCTGAAGTTCAATTTCAGTAGTGTCCTGCTTTTGCAGAATTAACAGTTGTTTCTGCGCTTCCAGATGGGCCAGTGAAGCAATTTCCATTCTGGCCTCGTACTGTTTTTTTGTTATTTCTTCTTTCAAATACGCCTCTTTGATGATCAGGAGTCGCTCCTCATAAGCATCTTTCAGTTCGTTCATGGCAGCACCTCTGGGCTCTTTCTCTTTAGTATTATTTGTGGTATCACCAGATTTGGAACCTGGTAACTGGGTTTTAATTTTATTTAAGCTGACAAAATGATCTTTCACGGCTTTTTGTTCCTCTGTCATAAGATAAAGACGTCTTTCCATTTGTGTTTTCGCCTCACCAGTTTGATCATTAAGGGAGGCTTTTGTATTGGCGATTGATTGATCCATTGATTGATTGTAAAGATTAATAGCACGGCTGTGAGCTTCAGCCTGACTAACTCCATTTTTTACCAGGCTCTTTGTCATTACATCAATTTCCATCAAAGCATTGTTCATTCCTTCAGTGACTGATTTATCTCTCACAGCCTCTTTTATTGCCTGAATGGTTCTTAGATTGTCTGACATCACGTTAATGAATGAGGTCATCCATCCGATGACAGAAACCATTACCCCACTGGTTTTTGATCCCATACTATTTAACAGACCATCCCAGGCATCACCCAAATTTGAAATTTTTCCTCCAAGTGTTTCTGAGATTGCAGCCATAGATCCGGCAACTCCCTTCATTGCACCAAGACCGGTGATGTAATTTTTGATTGCTTCAGCATTATTGTTAACGACCGTTGTTTGCTCTTTAAAGGTAAAAGTTACTAAGTCACCGGATTTCTTCGCCTTGATCCCAAATTCTTTTAACCGCTCAAATTCACCAGTGACGGCATCCGCAACAGCTTCACTAAGTTGATCGAACCCTTTCCCTACACTTGAAGCAAGATCTCCATACTTCACCATTTCTTCACGGGAAGGTTTTAACCCGTAGTTTGTCAGTTTAACAAAGGATCCGGTCAATTCATTGAGTTGAAAGGGAGTTTGTGCTGCAAAATTTTGAAGCATCTGCATCTCTTGTCTGGCTTTTTTATTGCTTCCAAGCGAATTCGTTAGTACTGCCTCATATTTTTCGAACTCTTTTCGAACCTGGATAATATTTACAAAGAGGTTCTTAATACCTGAAACAAATGCCGCAATACCAATAGCAGGGAGTAAATTTTTCAGATCAAAAAAAGATTTTTTAGTTTGACCTATGGCTTCATTATGTTCTGACAAAATCGACTTCAAGGCCTTTATTTTGGATGCAGCAGTAATATATTCTTTGCTTCCAATAGTCATACGAGCCTGTTCATTTACAAGTTGATTCATTGCTGTCTTGATGCTTTTTACATCATTGCTAACCTGTTGCCCATTGAGGTAAAGGTTAATCCGCCGGTCGTAACTTTGTGCCATGGCTGTTTTGTTTTAATTCACTGAATATTTGAAGTTTATTTTGAAAGAACACCCTTCTCCTGCAGCAGATATTTCTGCACATTTTCGGCAACTGCGGAAGGAGTATCTTTGCCAACAACAAAAGAGAAAAATTCACCGGCATTCAAGTTTTTTACAGCTTGGATTTCCTTTGCAGATCCAGCCATAACGATGACCCTTGTATCAAAGTTCTGGCTGCCATGTAGTTTTTTCAGATTTTCGCTAAACTGTTCACTTTTTACGATAACCGTGTTAAGCTCCGAAATTTCTGAGATTTCGTGATTCATCTCGCTCCATGCGGTTTCTTCTGTCGCGGAACCCGGTTCAACATTCTGGGAAAATCTGTAGGTACCTATTTCAAAAATAGTAGCCGCCGTTTTTGCCGCGATCTTTTGTGCAACTGAATTGATGCTCGTGGGTGTTCCAATAACTGAAATTAGAGTTCTCATTTTTGTGAATTTTTTAATTGATTATCCTGGGATCTATTAATTTGCTCTTGAACAATATTTCTTAAGAATTTTGACCGGCTAATTTTTGCAGCTTTAACTGCTCGCAATAGATTATAATATGCCGGTCTTTCCAATCTAAATGAAATGTGTATAAATGGCCGTTCTTTCATTGCATTAATTTTCCAGTAAAGGTGCATTTTGGAGGCCCGTTTGCAAAGGACATTTTTTGAACACACCTAAAGTGTTGATAATATGGAGTTAATGAAAAAAGGCGAAAAAATCCGCCTTTTAGTCGTTCAAATAGGTGATTGCTTTAGCGTGGGACGCTTGGTTAATTTTTCAAATTTAATAGATTACATGGATCCTCCATGAGCTATGTAATTTTGTTTTGGCTGTCTATCAAATTCGTCATATTCCGGATTAACCCTAAGGGAGTTAAAAATAGCTTTTATGTAATCTATTCGATTAAAATTACTCAATACTTCAAACGCAAAATCAACTTTATCAGTTCCTTCCAGATGAGCCATTTTCCAACGGTATATGCTGACAATAAAGTCACTTATACTGCTTAAGATTTTAATAGTGTCGTCTATGCCAAAATCGTCAAAATCCTTATCAGTATGTTTCTCTTCCAAATCTGTTCCACGGGTTTGTAGACTGTTTATTGTTTCTATGGCCTCTTCAGTTAGCCTTATACAGTTCAGATCCATTATTGAACTTTCTTTGTCTTTTTCCATAATTTTTAATTCTAATTAATGTTTGTAAATTTTAGCTAAATGATTCTAAGCGTTGAGAAACAAGAGACAGCTTGCAAATTAGATCACTTGATTTGTCCCTATCTACAGGTTCAAACTCCCAATATTTAGCACCCAAAAAGATAATGGCTTCAGCAATGAACCAGAGATCTCTCGACAGTCCGTTTTCTCCGATTTGATCCTTTTGATAATCTTTTAGTCGTTCAATTACTGCATCATTAATGCAAATGCCATCAACTTCAGTACCATTAATGTTTGTTTTCATATAAGTTTTGTTTTGCTTGTTGTCGGGATCCGCCCGATACAGGTTTGATAAAATATTAGTCTAATGGTGTATTACTTCAGTACAATTCCCGGATATGCTTTGCAACTTCAGAGAGGTTCCATAAATGGGATAGCAAACAATCATGATCTTCATCTTTTATTTCAGGATAGAGTTCCAATAGAAATAGAATTGCCAAATTGATCGTTTCTACATCCAGTACATCATTATCTCTGGCTTGAGATTGATATTCCTTTAGTTGGTCAATTACGTGTTTATTTATCCGAACTCCTTCTAAAACGATTTCTGTAAAATTGTCTTCCATTTTGTTTGTTTTATAAGTTGCTTGGTTCCGCCAGGTGCGGTTTTATTTTGCTTTTGATGGACTAATTGAACATGAATATTCCTTTCCTGACAGCTCAACAAATAGAAAGGTCCTGGTGTGCCGGACCTTGACTTCTGCACCTTTACTGTTTCTCAAAAAAACAAACCTTGGTTTAACCTCGCTCATCTTCCGGCCTACCAGGATAGGTTTGATCCCTGCTTTGGCGCAGGACCGGTAATAAAATTCCCGGGATAGATCGAGCAGGTGTTCTTCAAAGTGATCTGAGAGATTTTTCATGTTTCGTATTTTTAGTGTCAATTGATTAACTGCAAATGAATCCGTTGAAATCCTTGAATCCAGGATAGATTGATTCTGATCTATTGAATGCATCCGGCCTCAGCTCCATGATCATCGCTGCAGTCTTTTTGCCGGCCGGATCATTATCCAGGAACAAATTGATTTTTGAGTAGGATCCCATAACCTGAAGGAAATTTTTCACCAGGCCAACTCCATTTAAAACAACGACGTCGCATGAAGGCCGGTCGGTTTTGAAATAGGTCAAAGCGCTTAATAGGTCCATGAACCCCTCAAACACATTTACAGCTGACCTGTTTTGTCCTGGAATAGTAGTAATTGATTTAGGCGAACAGGCTCCTTTGAATCCGGAAGGAAAATTTTTTGTTTTAAAGCCGTTTCGAAGCTCATAACCTCCTTTGTCATTTTTAAAACCTATGGAGAAATATGATCCGGGATAAGCTGAATAGTGAACCTCTTCAACGAATTTTGAAGCTATCGATACATTGACTTTCCGGCTGATTAAGTATTGAATTAAGGCTTTGTTTTGGAGCTGCTGCACATTTAGGATCTTTATTGAGGATTCATGTTGTGATGGATCAGGCTTTTTAAAAAAGGAAAGTGAGGGATCTGCGGGTGATAATCCGGAAATCACAAGTAACGCTCCGGACACGCTAACATTATACATTTTGCATACCAGGTCAATCAAGTGGCCACCGGTCTGCATTCCATAATCGAACCATACGTTTTTTAGCCGGTCAACTTTGAAACTGGCTGTATCTTCGTTTCTCAATGGAGAACGGTACCAAAACATGTTCCCTTGAGGTTTATCCGGATGGATCCCTTTACTTACCAAAAATCCGGTAATTGGGATATTATTTGCTTCCTGGCAGTTCATTTTGCTTGATTATCAAAAATTGGGTTATTTAAAAAGTGAGCGGTATATGGATTGAGTACCTTCCAATATTTCAGTTCTACAGATTTCACATCCTCAAACCTGCTGAAGATGAATTTCTGGGTCTTTTCCGCAGCCTCCCATCCGGTTTGAGCAAACGTGGGCTTTGAGATAAATGGCCTTTTTTTACCCCAGGTATCGGTCATTTCAAGATGAATTTCGAAGACTTCCATTGCTATTTTCTTTTATGCCTATCAATATTTGGTTTTTTTGTGCACTTTGTGCACTTTTGACTTTATATAATTGTATATCTGACTTTTATGCAGTGCATACCCCTTAATTTTTGTGCACTGTGTATGCACTGTTTTTAATATTTGTGCACTGTTTTCTTTTTTTTCAGTGCATTCAGTGCATTCAGGCATTTTTAATAAATCATTGTATGCACTGTTTAAGATGTTGTAATTGTGTTCTTTATGTTATAAAGTGCACTCAGTGCACAAAAAATATTAAATATTGGGTGGCATCCATTAAAATGGTAATTCTGTTTGCTTTGTATCGATGTTGGTAAACTGAATGAACGATCTACTGTTTGATCTTCTTTCTTTGATGGTTGACTTAAGATCTGTAGAGTATTTGGAATATGCCTTTAAGTACCTGGTAAAATTTGCCGTCTTCCTTAACCAGTTGTCTAAACGATATTCAGGGTAATTTTCAAGAAACTCTTCATGTAATAATGTCTTATCGTAATCCATATTAAAACGAATTTCCTGGGATGAAACTTTGTCGTTCATAAATGCAACAAAATCAGAATTGGTTTCACTTATAAGCTTCCGTTTATCCAGGTTGATTTGTTCAGGTTCCAAAATCCCGTTTTTCAGATAAGAAGTTAGGCAGCCGCACATAAAATTGTCAAACTTCATCCATTCGTCCGGATCCCAATCCCGGAAAAACCAACAGTTGAATTCGTCTTCAGGGGAATAGTTTGCATTGTAATGATCCGCCAATTCAAATTCTACCACTCTGTCTTTTGCGCTCGCACCTTCAATCCGGAAAGTGTCGTTGGAAGAAATAAGCATTTTTGCCCGAATGGTAAAAGGCTGCAGGTTTTTTCTGTCAACCGTTATCGCATCGGAAATATCATTGAAAAGGGTTTCAAAATCAAATCTCTTTCGTAAATCATTCAAAAAAACTATTTGGGTATCAAGACTTACCGTTGCATATTTATGCTTGTTGGCTGGATCAAAATCTTTGCCCGATATTTCAGAAACATTTTTTATCAGTGAAATTGCCCGTCCTAACAATGTTTTTCCGCTTCTGCCTTCCGCATTGTCCGAAATTGTCGAATCTGTAAGGTTTACGGCCTTCATTTTCGTCTCATAAAAGCTATGAAGCAAATAACCTATTAGTGTCTGTAAGGATTCAAAACGTTTGTCTTTTTGACCTGAAATATTAAAGACAAACTTGTAAAACATTCCGTCAGGATCACCAACCTTAAAATTCCGGTCCTTAATTTGATTTTTGAATATATAGCCTTCCAGTTCATGATATACATGAAGTTTGTAACCTTCTGAAGTACATTTTACGAATCCATTTTTGTAGAAAATTGATCCGGATTCTTTGTCGTCAGAAACAAACTTCAAATTTGGTTCAACTCCCAGGGTGCTTAATTTCTTGTCATTGAAATAAAATGACGGGGACCGCACAAACATGGACAATAATTCTTCCTTTGTAACACCTTCGAGATCTTCCTCTACTATCGAGTTTAAATATCTAAAAACGTCATCCTGAATCCTGTGGATGGGGATTTCTTCGATAATGTGGTTCTTGATCTGGATAAAGATGTATTCATTGTTTATGTCAAATCTCCTGAATCCGGTATGCCGTAAAAAATAGTTCAACTGCAGGTGGTCAATTTTCCACTTTAGTTGACCTTGCTTGTTTATCCGCTCACTCACCCAAAACTCAAATATTTTTTTTGGAGATTCATCCTGAATATTTTGATCTTCTTCAGTTTGAGTGGGTGAAATTTCGTTCTGAATGGTCATTTTTTTGAATTTTTCCAGTGTTTACTTTTTATCTTTCAACACAACATCCAGGGAGTACCTGACTAACTGGGCAAGGGTTATTTTCCTTTCTTTGCAGGCCCGTTTGCAAATTTTGTACTCAGCTTTGGTTAGCCTGGTTGTAACCATCTTCGTTCTTGGGGCATCCTTAAAAATCTCGTTTTCCATTTTGCGTTTTTTTAAATGAATTGCAAATATGTTCTCTGATTTCGAGAACGAAAAGGACAGGAATAATACTTTGGGGTTAGTCTAAATAAGATAGTAAAATCCAGATTTACTGATGTTCAGGGCTTTTTTTGTTTCTCATAGCCTCAATCAGTTCCTGCTTGAGATAGAATTTCTTTCTGCCGTGGCCATGCTCTGTCAGGATCCCGGATTTCGTCCAGTTGTGCATGGTCTGCAAGTGTACATCGAGGAATTTTGAGGCTTCGGTCCTGGTCATCTTCTCGGCTTGAACATTGACCGGTTTTGACGGTTGATCGGTCTTTTGAACCTCCCTGAAGGCTTCAATCAGGTCTTCTTTGGTGACTAATAAAATTTGTTGTGTCATGGTATTGACTGTTAGTGAATAATTAGATACAAGTATAAGTAAAATTATTTATATATAAGCAATACAATATAAATATAATTAAAAATATATCATATTTGATATATTGTCATAGAATACTCTATAAATTTGCATCCATGGAATCATTAGGAGAAAAAATAAAGAGAATCAGAAAATCAAAAGGTATTAGTCAAATAGTTGTGGCTGAATCATGTATGATAAAGCAACCATCCTATGCCAATATTGAAAGTGGTAAAACTCAAAATATCACTATAGAAATAGGAATTGGAATTGCAAAGGCTTTGGGAGTATCCTTTAATGAACTATTTGAAATTGAGATTGGCAACCTGCCAAAGGAGGAGGTAAACATCCAGCTCGAGGATCTGAAGGTAAAGTTGGAAGAGCTGAAGGAACGGATATCGGAGAAAGACCAATTGATCACGGCTATTTCGAATCAAAACCGGCAATTGAAATATGAGTTCTTATTAATGATTTACACTGATTTTCAAATAGAAATTGATAAAATGTTGATTGAGATAGAAAATTCAACTGATGAAGATCAAAAGCTAAAATTGACACAAAAAATAGAAGACTGGAAGGTTGGTTTGGAAGATGAAGTAAAGCATTTTATTACGTGTGGCATAATTGACAAAAATGATATAAAGGAGTTTAACGAAATAAACATAAGAAAAATGAAAAAGGAGACACTTCCAATATACCATAAAGACATCCAATTACTTTAATCTGTGCCAATCATCCCGTGATCTCGGTATAATCCGGCACTTCGGAAACTGTCCCTTTTTGTGGACACTTTCCGCAACAATTAAAATCAAATATGCTGGAGGCCGTTGCCGGTCATCTGGAGGTCGCGCGCGAGTTTGGCGATGAAATACCTGAGCCATTCAGCGGAGAATATGAATTGTCTTTTCGTTACTAAAAGAAAGTCGCTCAAAAAATATTAAATTTGGACCATGAGTACAATCGTTATAAAAGCAGATAAACAGAGCAGTAAGATTCTTTCTGAGCTTGCCAAGAGATTAGGCGGTAATGTTTATGATCTGAAAGATGATCAATTTGAGGATTTAATGCTTGGCATGATGATGGATTCTGTAAAAACCAACAAAACAGTCTCCAGGAGCACTGTTATGAAAAATCTTAAGGCAAAATGATTGTCGAATTTGACAAATCATTCAATAAATCAATTATCCGGCTAAAGGATAAATCGATTGCCCTAAAACTTGAAAAGCTAATTGAGCTACTTGAATCAATTGACACTATTTCAAAAGCTCCGAACTCAAAGAAGCTTACCGGTTTTCAAGTTTATTACAGGATCCGTATTGGAGATTACCGGGTCGGAATTGAAAAAATAAATGATAAAACCATAAGGTTGATCACGGTTGCACACCGGAAAGAAATTTACAAAATATTCCCTTAAGATTCCGTACTTTTTTCAACATTGCCTATCCCTTCAAAAGCTTTCATCAATTTTTCCTTTTTCGCATCGGTTGAGATTTGCAGGTACCTTCTCAATGTCTTCTCCCTGGTGATCCCGGTAATGGATTTGATCATCTCAATATCAAGTCCCCGATCATAAGCCAAACAAATAAAAGTTTTCCGGGCCGTGTGGGTCCCGATCAACTCATGCTTGGGCTTAAATTCCGTTATGGTGATATTCTTTTCAAAGGATTTGGCCTCTGTTAGCGTGTTGATCTTTGCCTCTTTGCAGCAGTCTTTGATGTAATCATTGAGCTTTTGATTGGAGAATTTTGGCAAAAGTTTGTGAGTATCCGGATAACGTTCAATGATGGTTTGCACACCTGGGAAAAGAGGAATAACAACCTCCCTGTTTGTTTTCTGGGTGGTGGTTTTGATCATCCCATCGATGATATTGTCTTTTGTGAGCCTCTCGATGTCGCAATACCTTAAGCCGGTAAAACAACCAAAGCAATAAAAATCCCTGGCCTTTTGCAGTTTCTTATTTTCAAAAGGATGATTCAGCAGCAGCTGCAGCTCCTGAAAAGTCAAATGTACGATGCTGCCTTCTTTTTCCGGGGCTGAGAAATATTTATAGGTTGTATTGCTGTGGTACTTTCGTTTTAGGC
>JAMDDG010000085.1 GCA_023488865.1 Bacteroidota bacterium
AGGCCTTCCATGATCATTCTGGATACGATAAAAGGCAAAGGGGCATTTTTTGCTGAAGGAAGGCTGGATAATCACAACATGAACTATGATTACGAAACAGCCAAAGAAGCCTGCCGCATCTTGGGATGATAACAAATATGAATTTTGAGCTATTATTATTATTTAAAAAACATGGACTATAATAAAGAAATGAGGGCTGTTTATGCCCAGACACTGATCGATCTCGCTGAAAAAGATGACCGGATCGTTATACTTGAAGCCGACTTGATGAAAGCATCGGGAACAACCGTATTTAAGAATAAATTCCCCGATAGGGCATTTAACGTCGGGGTAGCAGAAGCCAACATGGTCGGCATCGCGGCCGGTCTTTCCGCAGGAGGCAAAATACCGTTCGCTGCCTCTTTCGGTTGTTTCGCTGCCCGCAGGGCTTATGACCAATTCTTTATATCGGCCAATTACGCACAACAAAATGTGAAGCTTGTTGGCACCGATCCTGGAATTTCAGCTGCCTATAACGGAGGGACCCACATGCCTTTCGAGGATGCCGGCATCATGAGGAACATCCCCAAGCTGATCGTCTTTGAACCAAGTGATCCCGTTTCACTCGAAAAACTGGTCATCCAGTGCGCGAAACACAAAGGAAGCACATACATGAGGCTCCACAGAAAAGGCACGAAGGTCCTCTACCCCGAGAATGAAGAATTTGAACTGGGAAAAGGAAAAGTATTGTCGGACGGTACAGACATCACACTGATCGCTACCGGTGCGATCTTGGTCAACGAAGCGCTTTCGGCCAAGGAATTGCTCGAAAAAGAGGGTATCTCTGCCGCTGTCATTGATATGCACACGATCAAACCTATTGATGCTGAACTTGTTTTGCGTTACGCGAAAAAAACGGGGGCCATTGTTACTTGTGAAAACCACCAGATTTTCAACGGACTCGGTTCAGCTGTAGCTGAGGTCGTTTCTGAAAATTATCCGGTCCGCATCAAACGGATTGGGATCGAAGATGAATTCGGAGAGGTTGGCACTCAAAATTACCTTCAGGAAAGATTCAAATTAACGGCGAAACACATTGTTGAAGTTGCAAAAGAATTGGTGAAGGGTAAATAAACTTGGTATGAAAATTATCGCTGTTGGAATGAATTACAAGGCCCATATACGGGAATTGGGCGATCCAATTCCTCAGGAGCCTGTTATATTTATGAAGCCCGGTTCCGCTATTTTGAAGAATCATAAAACATTTGTAATTCCCGGTTTTTCAAATGAGATTCATTATGAAACCGAACTGGTTATTAAGATTTCCCGTTCCGGAAAATCAATTGAAAAACAATCAGCCAGAAGTCATTATAGTGAAATTACGGTCGGAATTGATTTTACCGCCAGGGACCTGCAACGCTCTTTACGTGCCAAAGCGAACCCGTGGGAGCTTTGTAAAGCTTTTGACCACGCTGCAGCTTTAGGTGAGTTTGTCAGTATCGAACAGTTAAAAAATAGGGAGAACATTGAATTCGGACTCAAAATAAACGGGAAAGAGGTACAACATGGATTCTCATCGGATATGCTGTTCAATTTTGACGACATAATTGCCTATGTCAGCCGTTTTATTACGCTGAGCAAAGGAGATCTGATTTATACGGGTACTCCTTCCGGGATCGGTCCCGTTCACAACGGGGATTTACTCGAAGGATATTTGGAAAAAACCAAAGTGTTGGATATTCCAATCAAATAAGGAAAAGTATTAAAAACAATAAACAATAAAGGCAAGTGGATTACAAGTACGTGCCTTTTAAAAAAATTATAGCATGGAAAAGATTATTATTGGATGCACCCGTGCAGGGTTGACTTTAAAAAAAGAGTTGATTACTTATCTGGAAAACAAAGGGTTTCAAGTCGACGATGTAGGTATGAAGGAAGACGGTGAGTTTGTTCCCTATCACAAATCGGCAGCTGCTGTGGCAAAAGGCGTATCGGAAAAGAAATACGAACGCGGTATCGCCATATGCGGAACAGGAGCCGGAAGCGTAATCACTGCCGCTAAATTTAAAGGGGTATTTCCGGTACATGTGACCAACACATTCATGGCTGAAAAAGCTGCTGCCATCAATAACTGTAATGTACTGGTCTTTGGCGAGTGGCTGACTCCCCCTCAACATGCCTTTCAAATGGTTGATGCATGGTTAAACACGGAATTTACTGCCGGAAATACAGATGACTGGAAAATTTTCCTAAAAAACTGTGTAAAAGAAATTAAGGAAATTGAAGATGAACAATTCAAATAGATTGAATTAAAGATAATTGTATAAATAGAGAAGATCATGACAGAGAATGAACAAATTATCAAGGAGCTTGTAAGGCGTGCACGCGTTGCGCAGGCACAGGTGGAAAATTACACACAAGAGCAAATTGATAATGTATGCCGGTCAGTAGCCTGGCAGACATATTGCGACGAAAATATCAAGGTATGTGCTGAGTCGGCTGTAGAAGAGACCGGTATGGGAAATGTGGCCGATAAAATTACGAAACATAAAAATAAAATTCTCGGTTCGTTACTTGAATCGTTGAAAGGGAAAACCGTAGGATTGATTGAAGAAAATGTCGCACTCGGTATCCGCAAATATGCCAAACCGGTTGGGGTAGTTGGGGCGTTGTCGCCGGTAACTAATCCAACGGCTACTCCTGCAAGCAATGCTATTGCAATATTAAAAGGCCGCAATGCCATGATTCTGGCGCCGCATCCGCACGCCAAAAAATCGGCCAAAGTTGTTTGCGATTTCATGCGTGCCGGATTACGTGCAGTGGGTGCGCCTGAAGATTTGATCCAGTTTGTGGCAGAACCTTCGTTGGAACTCAGTCAGGAATTGATGCGCCAGGTTGATTTGATACTGGCAACCGGGGGCCCCGGAGTTGTGAAAGCAGCCTATTCGAGCGGAAAGCCTGCCTATGGGGTTGGCGCCGGGAATGCAGTTGCCATCGTGGCCGAAGATGCGGATATTAAGGATGCTGCACAAAAATTATATCTCAGTAAGGCATTTGATAACGCAACTTCCTGTTCGTCTGAAAATTCTGCAATTATTGAGGATAGCATATACCAGCAATTTATGAACCAGCTTCGTGCTGAAGGAGCATACATTTGCTCGGCAAAAGAAAGAGATATCCTGGAAAAAACAATTTGGATACCAAACAAGAACGGCGTCCTCGCGATCAACGGTGCAATCGTAGCCGCTTCGGCTGCAAAAATTGCTTCCATGGCCGGTATTACCATTCCCGAGGGAACACGGGCCCTGGTTGTGGAATGCGAAGATGTTCATGCCGATTCACGCTGGCGGGGTGAGAAACTCTCTCCTGTTCTGGTAGTATGGCGGTACAAAGGCTTTGACCAGGCGCTTGAGATCGTTAAAACATTGACCGATTACGCTGGAACCGGACACTCATCCGGTATTCACACCTTCAATGCCAGTTACATTGAAAGACTTGCACTTGCCCAAAAAAGCAGCCGTATCATGGTGCGCCAGCCGATGGCGCCGGCCAATGGCGGTAACTTTTTCAACGGGATGCCTTCAACGGTTTCTTTAGGCTGTGGCACCTGGGCTGGCAACAGCACAACAGAAAATATCCACTGGAAACATTTTATCAATATCACCTGGGTCTCAGAACCGTTTGCACCGACTCGGCCCAAAGATGAAGAGGTATGGGGCGAATTCTGGGGGAAATTCGGGAAATAAGGAATTGGCGCACAGGAGAAGGATTATCGTGAGTGCCATGTTTCCATTGAAAAACAAAATATTAAACACATGAAGTTATACGAATATCAGGCCAAAGAGCTGTTTGCCAAAGCGGGGATTCCCGTTCCGGTAAGTTGCTTGATTGAAAATATGGGGGAGTTGGATGCCGCAATAAATGTAGCCGGATTGCCCTGTGTTCTGAAGTCGCAAGTTTTGCGCGGCGGGCGTGGCAAGGCCGGACTGATCCAGTTAGCCAAAACTGCAGGCGAATGCAGGGAAAAGGCGAAAGCGCTATTCGACGGGCCGCACAGGGTTCATAAGATTCTTGTTGAACAAGCCCTGAATATTGAAAAGGAGTTGTACCTGGCAATTACGGTTGATCCCCTATCGGGAAAAGCGTTAATCATGGGATCAGCGGAAGGTGGCGTTGATATTGAGGAGCTGGCTGTCAGTGCCCCTGAAAAAATTATCAGGCAATCCGTCGACATTATGCAGGGCATTCTGCCGTATCAATTGCGCAGTGTAATGTTTGGGTTGGGTCTTAAAGGAGAAGTGTACAAACAGGGAATGAAGTTACTGAAAGCCCTGTTCGAAACTTTCCAGACAAAAGGCGCAGAACTGGCCGAGATCAATCCGCTTGTTTTGACCGCAGAAGGCAATCTGGTTGCCGCCGACGGCAAATTAAGCATCGATGACAGTGTTGCAACAGAACAGGAGGGAATAACCCGCACGCGGGATCAGTTCGATAACGATATCGAGTTTGAAGCAGCTGAAGCAGGCTTTCCCTATTTGTCGTTTGACGGCGATATCGGGTTACTTTGCGCTGGCGCCGGCCTGACCAACACCGTATATGACCTCATCATCGATTACGGAGGAACTGTTTCGAACTATCTGGAGTTTGGTGGACCCAACTATCGACGTGCAGTAGAAGCCATGGAATTTACGCTTCGTGGTAACCCCAAAGTCATTCTGGTCGTCACTTTTGGTACCATTGCCCGTGCCGACGTGATGGCGCAGGGACTTGCAGATGCGATTGAAAAGCTCAAACCGGCTGTTCCGATCGTAACAGCTATCCGGGGTACCAACGAAGAAGAGGCTTCAAAGATTCTCAGAAGTCTGGGGTTGGAGCCAATAAGCAATACGGAAGAAGCAGTGAAAAAAGCCATTGCGCTGTGCGGTAAAGCAAGCTGACCCCAATAATGTAAAATGTAAACGAGACAAGGAATATGAGTGTATTTATAGATAAGGAGACGCGTGTGTTGGTTCAGGGGATTACAGGGAGCGAAGGAAGCTACTGGACCCGGCACATGATTGATTTGGGAACAAATGTCGTGGCCGGTGTAACCCCGGGCAAAGGAGGCATAGAGGTAGAGGGCGTTAAGGTTTACAATACCGTCCAACAAGCAGTTACCGCTACTCAAGCGGATGCAGCTGTGCTCTTCGTACCTCCTAAGTTCGCCTATGATGCGATTTTTGAGACCCTGGATGCTGGTATCCGTAAGATCGTTGTGACCGCAGAAGGCATTCCGCTTCACGAGGCCATGAAGGTGCGGACAGCAGCGTTAGCCCGCGGGGCCATCGTTATCGGCGGGAATACTACTGGAGTCATTACACCCGGAGTAGCCATGATGGGCTTTTTACCTTATTGGATCGACCGGGTTTACAAACCAGGCCGTGTTGGGGTAATGACCCGTAGCGGATCTCTGACCAATGAGGCTACCGCGATGATGGTAGAGGCTGGCTTTGGCGTTTCTTCTCTGATCGGAATTGGTGGTGACGCTGTTCCGTTCACCCGGTTTGCTGAGATGTTGCCGGCGTTTGAGGCCGATCCGGAAACTGATGCCGTACTGATTATTGGCGAATTGGGAGGAACCATGGAAGAAGAGGTGGCTGCAGCAATACAGAGCGGCATCTTTACAAAACCGCTGGTAGCTTTTATTGCCGGGCGCAATGCTCCCGTGGGTAAAAAAATGGGGCATGCCGGTGCGATTATTTCGGGCGGGAAAGGAACTGTTGCAGGTAAAGCATCCGCTTTGCGCGCCGCAGGCGCTTTAGTGGCTGATAAACCCAGTCAGATCGGAGAGCTTTTTAGAACAGTATTCAACCAAAAGAAATAAACTCATCCTACAGATTACAGAAGATGAACCTGAAATCATTACAAACAAAACTTTTATCATTTGCCCTGGCCTTAGGCGTTTTCTTTGTTATTTATTTAGCCCCTTTGCCGGATCAGATATTAAATAACGGTCATGCAATAGCGTTGAATAATGAAGGGAAAACAGTCCTGGCAACCCTCGCTTTTGCAGTAATACTCTGGATAACTGAAGCCATCCCTTTCCCGGTAACAGGATTGTATGCGCTGGTGGTTCTTGTTTTAACCAAAGTCGTTACTTTAAAGCAGGTGGTTCAGGATAGCTTCGGAGATCCAATCATACTGTTTTTCATCGGGGTATTAATCTTTTCAGCTGCATTTTCTGAAACGATACTTCTGCGCCGTCTGACGACCATCATGCGTTACCGGCTGGGGCACAAACCAAAACTTTTGGTATTGGCGGTCCTGACGATGGGCATGTTGCTTTCGGGCGGGATGGTGGAAATGGCTGTTGCTGCCATTATGTTGCCAATTGGCGTCTCCATTCTCCGGGATGCCAAAATAGAACCGCTAAAGAGCAATTTCGGGCGAGCCTTGATGATTGCCTGTGCATGGGGCCCCGCTACCGGCGGAATCTGTACTCCCGTTGGCTCCGGGACCAACCCGTTGACGATTGGATTTATGCACGACCTGGCAGGAATAAATTTCACCTTCCTCGACTGGATGGCATTTGGATATCCCGCCGCAATTATGATGTTGCCTTTTGCGTGGTTGATCCTGATCAAAATTTTTCCCTTCGAGAAGGTTGACCTGAAAATTACGAAAGAGGATTTTCATGAGCGGCTTCGCCAGATTGGTCCTGTAAACAGAAAAGAATATTTTTTGGTGAGTATTTTCGTATTCACAATGTTCATGTGGATCGCAGCGCCATGGATAGAGAAATGGAGTGGTGGTAGTATATCTTATCTAAGCATCTCGTTTATTGCTATTGCCTCATCCTGCCTGCTTTTTTTACCCGGGATCGAAGTCATGACCTGGAAAAAGGCGGAAAGCTCAATCTCTTGGGGCAGCGTGATCCTGATCGCAACCGGACTGGCATTGGGAATGTCGCTTTATAAAACAGGTGGGGCGGAATGGCTGGCATGGATCATGTTCAGTAAAATTGGAGCTTTAAATATGATTGGAAAAGTATTCGCTATCGTGATGGGGATCTCCCTGATCAAAGTGATATTTTCCAGTAATACGGTTAGCGGGATAATCATGGTCCCTCTGGTGATTGCCCTGGCGAAAACACTCGGAATTGAACCGATATTACTGGCAATTCCGGCAGGGATTACATCGTCGTTGGCATTTATTCTGGTAACTTCAACCCCGACCAACGTCATTCCTTATACTTCAGGTTATTTTACCATAAAAGATATGGCCAAGGCAGGGATTTGGATGACACTGGCATCATCGGTCAGTATCACCATTTCAATTGCTGTGATTGGCAAAATGCTCGGGCTTGTGAACTGGTAGAGTGCTACAATATAATCTATTTAAAAAACAATTTAAATTAACAGACCATGGAACGGAGAAATTTTATCAAAAACACTGCTGTAAGCGGGATTGCAATAGCAGGATTAGGTGGAGCTATGGAGGCAACAGCCTCTAATTCAAAGATCTCAAATGAGGCAAAATTTAAGTTGAAGTATGCCCCTACCTTAGAGATGTTTAAGGAACATGCAGGGGCCGATCCGATCGACAACATTAAATTCATTGCAGATCAGGGTTTTCGGGCAGTTTACGACCTCGGACTAATTAACAAGCCTGCGGCATTGCAGGAAAAAATTGCCAACGAAGCACACCGGTTGGGTCTGGAGCTGGGGCAATTTTCATTAAAAATAGATTGGTCTGTGCAGACTTTCGTCTTGAATAATGCGGATATCCGGGAGATGCTGAAAAAGAAAATGCAGATAGGCGTTGATTTGCAAAAACGCACCGGAATAAATACGGCTTTGCTGGTACCGGGACTTTATGATCTGAAATTATCCTGGGACTACCAAACGGCCAATGTAATTGAAAACATGCGGATGTGTTGCGACATTGCAGGAAAAACAGGCCTCGAACTTGTAATGGAGCCGGTTAATACACTTACCAACCATCCAGGGGTATTTTTAAGCCGTATGCCCCAGGCAAAAATGATCTGTGTGGCTGTAAATCACCCCAGTTGCAAATTTGTGGACGACATGTACCATCAACAGATTACCGAAGGGAATCTCATCCCGAACATTGATATGTCGTGGGATTACATCGGTGCTTTCCACATTGGCGATAACCCAGGGCGTAACGAACCTACTACCGGTGAAATTAACTATAAAAATATTTTCAAGCATATTTACGATAAAGGTTACAAAGGCATTCTGAGCTGCGAACACGGTAAAAGTAAACCGGGCAAAGAGGGCGAACTGGCAGTAATTAAAGCGTATAGGGAAGTGGATTCTTTCGAGGTATAGATAAATGCCTTGTTTAATTTGTGCGTTTAGGGTTACTGTTCCACCCACCGTGCACGTACAACTATTTTAGAACTTATTTTTATCCCCATTTTTATAATTATGGAAAGAAGGAAATTTATACAAAACTCGGTGTCGGCATCTGCAGGCATTGGCATGGCAAGTGTATTACCTCAATGTGTCAGCGGAGGAATGAAATCGGATAAAATCAAAGTTGCGCTCATTGGGGCAAGAAACCAAGGGTGGACTAATCTGCAATATTTTATTCAGTTCCCTAACGTTGAATGTATCGCTATCTGCGACGTAGATGACAAATGGTTAAATCAGCGTGCAGCAGATGTTGAAAAAAGAACCGGGAAAAAACCTCCTTTCCTTTATAAGGACTGGAGAAAAGTAATTGAAAACAAAGAGGTTGATGCTGTTATCGTAGGGACCCCGGATCATTGGCATTGTTTAATTACTGTTGGTGCACTGGAAGCCGGAAAGGATGTATACTGTGAGAAACCTATAGGCAACTCGATCGCCGAGTGTGAAGTAATGCTTAAAGCCGCCCGAAAAAACAACAGGGTTGTACAAGTCGGCCAATGGCAACGAAGCGATCCCCATTGGCAGGATGCCATGGCTTTTGTTCACAGCGGAAAATTAGGGCACATCCGTTCGGTAAAAACCTGGGCTTCCGCCGTAAACCAGGGACCGTTCCCTATTCAACCTGATTCGGCAGTACCGGAAGGGGTCGATTACGAAATGTGGTTAGGTCCTGCCCCACACCGCCCCTTTAATCCATTGCGTTTTCATCATGAATGGCGCTTTTTCTGGGATTATGGTAGCGGGTTAGCTTCCGATTGGGGAGTGCATCTGCTTGATTTTGCACTGGAAGGGATGAAGATTGGCCTGCCAACGGAACTGTATGCATCAGGAGGTAAATTTGCTTATCCTGATGATGCCGTACAGACCCCCGATACTTTAACAGCAACTTTGAAATATGACAGGTTCAATATCATCTGGGATCACGCAACCGGCATTTCGAGCGGATTGTTTGGCAGGAGTTTTGGCGTAGCTTATGTAGGGGAAAACGGAATCCTGATAGTTGACCGGGGCGGATGGGAGGTCATCCCCCAACTGGATATTGATAAGAAACCGCGCATGGAACCCGTCCCATTGAAAAGGGCCGGTTACTCATTTGAGGGAGAAAAATTAACGGAGTTTGGTATAAAAGCCCATGTCCACAATTTTTTGGATTGTATCGTTTCACGGAAACTACCTAATGCCAATATTGGCCTCGGTGTTAAAGTTGCCGAATTAGGACAATGTATCAACATATCCCACAGAATAAACAAGTCTGTCCACTGGAATGATGAGAAAAAAGAGTTTGCAGAAGCAGAGGCAAACTTGTTGATTAAACCCAACTATAGTTCTCCATGGAAATTTCCACAGTATTGATTAACCGCAAATAAATATCCATCAATAACTAAATTTAAAAGGAGGCAATTTTATGAATGAAAGAAAAAAAATTATTGGAATGAGCGGCGTTACAAGTGGTGGAATAGCCATCTCCAGTACCCCGCTCTTTGCTCAATCCCTCGGCAAAGAAGGAGCTGAACCCGGGAAAAAGTATAAAATGGGCATTGTAGGATGTGGCAACAGAAGCAAAACTATCATCGGTGCGTTAAACAGTGTGCCGGAGATTGAAATCGCTGCGCTCTGCGATATCGTGGAGCATAAAATGGGGCAACGGGCCGAGTTGATCAAAGATGGCCCCAAACCGCAATTCTATAACGATATGAAGGAAATGCTTAAACGGGACGATCTGGATGCTATAGCCGTCATCACCCCTAATTATACGCACAAAGAACTTGTCATCGCAGCACTGGAAGCAGGTAAACATGTATTTTGCGAGAAACCTATGGCCCTGACCGTTGCCGATTGTAACGAGATGATTGGCGCCGTCCAGCGAAGCCATAAATCATTGCAAATTGGTACCCAACGTCGGCATTCCAACGGGTATAAACTGTTGGTAGAAACCATCCGGACTAAGATTGAAGGGAAAATACTGCATTCTGATTTATTTGATTACCGGGGCGACTGGAGGGTACCTGCCCCAGATGAATATCCTAAGGGCGTCGGTTATTGGAGATTGGACCAGAGTAAAAGTGGCGGGGTGGCATATGAAATGGGCGCCCATATTATCGATGTTAACAATTGGGTATTTGATAGTGAGCCTATATCGGTTTCCAGCATCCAGGGGATAAATGATCCCACCCTTCGTAAACGGGATTCGATGGACCATGCCGGCATACTCGTACGCTATGCCAATAATGCACTGATGAACTATGGTGGCAATGTTTATAACTATGGCGCTTCCGCAGAAGACACCTTTTTTGGGGTAAATGGTTCTGTTCAAATGGGTAAAGGAGTGATCACCGTCAACTACGGATACCCGAATGGGTTTAAAGATCCGGCAGAACTTCCGAAACCTGAAACGATTCCCTTACCGGGCGGTGGAGATGGCGTAGTGGAAGAATTAAAACATTTCGCCCTGGTATTGGCCGGAAAAGCGAAAGCCTATCCGGATGGATACATAGCCCGCCAATCTATTCAAATATTGGAAGGTTCCGTGCGCTCTGCAAAAGAGAGAAGGGAAATAGATGTCGACGAACTGGGATAAGGCAATGTTCCTTTTATACTCGTATGAAATTACATCTGTGCTTTTAATTCACTAATATTTCAATAAACAAAAAAATCATGAAACAATTTATTTTTTCCAGAAGAGAATTATTGACGCGTTTAGCGCTTCCGCTTATTTTGACTTTTCAGGTCAATCTACCGTGGGGTGCATCAAATTCGAGTCCCGCAGAAAAAGGTTTTACCAACCTATTTGACGGGAAAACCCTTACAGGATGGCATACCAATGCACATAAAATTGGTCACGGTACCGGAGGGCAATGGCAGGTAGAAGATGGGGTCTTAACCGGCGAACAAGATCCTCCGGGATCAGGGAACGGGGGTATGCTCATGACCGATCAAAAGTATGGCGATTTTGAACTTTCGGTGGACCTGAATCCGGATTGGGGAGTGGATAGTGGCGTTTTTCTCCGTACCAACGAGAAAGGCGAATGCTTCCAGGTCTATGTTGACTATCACGATCAGGGTTTTGTAGGCTCCATCTCTACGGAAAGGGACGGGAAACCCCGGATGATCAATCGGCCATTTTACATCGATGCCGTCAAAGACAGCAACGGGAAACTGATCGGATTCGATACAAAACCGGACACACGTGGGGCAGTTTCCTGGGGAACTGATTACCTAAAATACAGTTGCACCCCTGAAGTTTGGAAAAAAGCCTGGAAAATTGGGGAATGGAATACTTTGCGCATCCGTTGTGTCGGAAAATATCCGAAGATCACAACCTGGATCAATGGTACCAAGATCGCCGAATTTGACAGTGAAACATCCAAAAACCCACAAAATAAAAAGGAAGAACTGTATGAAGCCTTCGGAAGGGAAGGAGCTATTGCCCTTCAGGTACACGGGGGCAAAGGTTGGCCTGCCGGCGCTAAATGCAGATGGAAAAATATCCGGATAAAAACTTTGTAAAAAAAGGACCGGATCTAAACAGGCTTAAGGATCCATTAAGAATTTTCATCGAAGATTCTTAATGGTCCTGATTTTAAAAACATAATTAACGGTATAATTAAATCAAAAATGAGAACTATCCTATTTGTACTATTCGCAGGCTGTAGTTTATGGGTTCAGGGGCAAACGAAAAAAGAATACCCCGAACCTACGCCGATGACCCACGAAATGACGGAGTTCTGGACACCGCAACCGAAAGTGGTCACTCCTGGAAAAACAATTTCCAACGAAATCCTGGTCATGCCTCCATCGGATGCCATCGTTTTGTTCGACGGCACCAGTTTATCCCAGTGGGAAGGGGCTCCAAACAAGAACGTCCTGGTTAAAGGGAAAGATATGTCCAAGTTCAAAAGTTCAGAAGGTGGCGAAGCCAAATGGACCATCAAAGACGGGACGCTGGTTGTTAACAAAGAAGCCGGGGATATCCAGACCAAACAAACCTTCGGCGATTTCCAGTTACATATCGAATGGCAAATTCCTGTAGACATTCAGGGGGAAAGTCAGTTAAGAGGTAATAGCGGAATCTTCCTGCAAGGTATTTATGAGTTGCAAGTCCTGGATTCCTATAGTAATGAAACCTATGCAAACGGGGCTGCAGGAAGCATTTACAAGCAAACACCCCCACTGGTCAACGCCATGAGGAAACCCGGGGAATGGAATGTTTACGACGTAATCTATACGGCCCCTACTTTCCGCGAAGATGGGACCTACCGTACAAAACCCATCGTGACTGTCATCCAGAACGGCATTCTGGTACAAAACAATACCATTATTTTGGGAACGACCCCTTACATCGGATTTCCACAGGTAGTCCGCCACGGAAAAGGACCGATCCGTTTACAGGCCCATGGCGACGACAGTAAACCCATAAGTTTTCGCAATATCTGGAT
>JAMDDG010000215.1 GCA_023488865.1 Bacteroidota bacterium
ACGAGAAATGGCCCACACCCGGATAGATGGTCAAACCCGGACGGGCGCCGGCTTTCAGAAGCGCTTCCTGCATGTCTTTGGCGCTAAGCGGATCAACGGCCGGATCGTCGGCCCCGTGAAAGATCCAGATGGGTACGTGGGCGATAGTGGCAGCTTTTGAAGTATCACCTGCACCGCAAACCGGTACGGCAGCAGCAAACAGATGGGGGTTTCGTTCGAGCGCATCGTAGGTACCATACCCTCCCATTGAAAGTCCGGTAATATAGATTCTGGTTGTATCTACCGGATATTTCTTGATTACCTGATGGATCAGGTCGATCAACAGTTCCATGGGCTTGGATGGTTGGGGATTGAGTTTCATCACCCGGCTTCCTTTTTGCCGTTCGAAATTCGACCATCCCTGGTTGGCCGGACACTGGGGTGCAAGTACAATTGCCGGATGGGTGATCATCATTTGATCGGTGGCAAAATTCTGAACACCCCATTTCAGCTGTTTCTCGTTGTCATTTCCGCGCTCTCCGGAACCATGAAGAAAAATGACAAGCGGATATTTTCGCAACGGATTGGCATCGGGGAAGAGTAACCGGTAATTCAGCGTATCCCCTTTCCCGTTAAGGTATTTTTCGGAACTAAAACGGGAGGTTTGAGCCTGCGCGAAAGAAAAGGTCAGGCAGATCAATATCAAAGTTAAACTACGCTTCATTGTAATAGCTTTTTTATTTGCTGTTAAAATTTATTTTGGTGCTTTCATCCCTAATACTTTAACCATCGGAAGATTGAGGTCTGCAGGAAAGCGGCCTTCAGATTCTTTTTGAAAGAGCCCAAAACCTCCATGATAATCCCAGATGGTCCAGGGAATCTCTTTTTCGTTCAGGTATTTAGTAACTTCTGCATACCAGGCAACCCTATCGTCGTTGTTGCTGTATTTCATAAGAACGCCGAATTCACCGCAAAAAATGGGCACTTTACGCAAGGTTCTGCGCATCAACCACTGCAATGGCAATCATATTTACCACATCGCGGACGGTGCAATGCATCTGCATCACCTGCATCGATTTGCGGTTTCCAACCAGAATTGGTCCCAATGTTTCGCAACCGCCAATGTGCTGAAGACTGTGCATGGCAATATTAGCTGAACTCAAGTTTGGGAATATCAATACATTGCAATCTTTTTCCGCTAATTTGTTGAACGGATACATCTCCTTGCGGATTTTTTTGTTAACGGCCACACTCAATTGCATCTCACCGTCAACAATCATATCCGGATAGTCCCGGTGCAAGATTTTTACTGCTTCCCTAACCTTAGTTGGAGACGCTTCGTGGTTAGACCCAAAGTTGGAATAAGACAACATCGCTACACTGGGTTCGATGTTAAATTGCTTTACCACATTGGAAACCTGAAGCGCTGTATCTACCAGGTTGTTTACATCCGGCGCAGAATCAATGGTGGTATCAGCCAAAAAGTAAGTTCCTTTTTGACTGATGATCAGGTGCATGCCAAGAATTTTGGAAACATCCGGTTTTTTGCCAATCACTTCCAAAGCAGGCATAATGGCATCTGCATAGCGTGTTGAATAGCCGGATACTACCGCATCAACATCGCCGCACTCCAGCATCACAGCAGCAAAATAATTTTTGTCGAACATCTTGTCAACCGCTTCTTCCAGGGTCATTCCCTTACGTTTGCGTTTTTCGAAGAGTATTTGGGCATATTTACGACGGAGATTATCGTTGGGACGGTTCCGGTTATCGATGATCTCGACATCACCGAAATCAAGTTCGTTCTCCTCAATCAGCTTTCTGATTTTCTCCTCGTTGCCAATCAGTACCGGAGTTGCCATCTCTTCCTGGTAAGCAATATTGGCAGCCTTAAGGACGATATAATCACTGGCATCGGGGAATGCAACTTTCTTAGGCTCTTGTTTTGCCTTGTCGATCATCATGGATATCAGTTTGTTTTCTGATCCCAACCGATGGCCGAGTTCTTCAGCATATGCATCCCAATCGGTGATGGTAATACGGGCAACCCCTGACTCAACGGCAGCCTTGGCAACAGCCGGTGCAACCCGGGTGATGAGGCGTGGGTCCATCGGTTTGGGAATAAAGTATTCGCGACCATAAACGATGTTGCGGGCGTTGTAAGCTGTCAAAACTGATTCAGGTACCCTCTCTTTGGCTAAAGCGGAAAGTGCTTTTACACAAGCAATTTTCATCGCTTCGTTGATGCTCTTTGCCCTAACGTCCAAAGCTCCGCGGAAGATAAACGGGAACCCGAGGACATTGTTGATCTGGTTGGGATAATCCGAACGTCCGGTTGCAAAAATGAGGTCGTCACGTGAAGCCTTTGCTTCAGCATAAGGAATTTCCGGATCCGGATTGGCCAGCGCAAAAACAATCGGGTTAGGGGCCATGGTTTGTACCATTTCTTTCGTGAGCACACCGGCTACGGAAAGTCCGACAAATACGTCCGCACCAACCAAACTATCAGCCAGTGTACGGCAAGGCGTGTCGCGGACAAACTCCATTTTGGATTTGTTCAGGTCGGTCCGCTCACTTTGAATGACTCCTTTACTGTCGCACATCAGGACATTTTCACGTTTCACGCCCAACGAAATATAGAGACGGGTACATGAAATGGCTGCTGCGCCGGCACCATTGACAACGATGCGGATATCCTCAATTTTCTTCCCTGCCAGTTCTACGGCATTAAGCAAACCTGCAGAAGAGATGATGGCCGTACCATGCTGGTCGTCGTGCATGATTGGTATATCCAGCTCTTTTTTAAGCCTTTCCTCTATTTCAAAACATTCCGGGGCCTTGATGTCCTCCAGGTTGATCCCGCCAAACGTAGGCGCTAACGCTTTTACAGTTTGGATGAAAAGTTCAGGATCGAGCGCATCTAATTCAATGTCGAATACATCAATGTCTGCATAGATTTTAAACAGCAGCCCTTTACCTTCCATCACCGGTTTACCTGCTGCCGGACCGATATTTCCCAAACCAAGCACTGCAGTACCGTTTGAAATTACGGCGACCAGATTTCCTTTGGCAGTATATTTGTATACGTCATCCGGGTTATCTTTGATCGCAAGACATGGACTTGCAACTCCCGGAGTATATGCAAAACCTAAATCACGTTGAGTAGCATGGGGTTTGGTCGGGACAACCGAAATCTTGCCTGGTCTGCCATTGCTATGGTAATCCAGCGCATCCTGGTTCAATTTAGCCATTTTAATAAGATTTTATGTTGATTGTAGTATTTTAAAGTGGCACAAAACTATCAATAATTTTAAGTTATCGTTAAAAAATCCAATCCTAAGGTCAAGAATTAAGAAAAAAGAAACATTCGATAAAATTACGGATGTTAAAATTCAATATTATACTGTAAATCAGATTGTTTATTGTCAGAATGAAACTTCAGGAGGGCCTCCACTTCAAACTTGCATTTCCCGCAACCGGTAGTGGCAAGGGTGAATTTTCTCACTTCATCCATATTTTTTGCCCCTTTTTTCACCAATTGCAGAATCTCTTTTTCAGTAACCCCGTTGCATAGACATATCTGTCTGTTCTTCATTTATTTATGTTATTCAGCTTATTGCCAGTTCAACTAAGTAATCAAAATGGACCCCTTTAACTTTATCCACTACCATGAAGCCTGATTTTTCAGCAATTGCTGTAAAAGTATCCTGATCAACAAACAGCCAGGGAAACTTCTTTCCTTTGACCTCCTTGTAACTTAGTTGATAGTTCATCTCTCCGTAATAGGTGTCTGAGGCTATATCAATCCAACTTTCGCCGTTTTCATCTGTAAACAGGTACAAAAGATCGGAGGAGTCTGCCAGAATTCTGCCGTCCGGATTCAACAGGTTTTTTAAATGATTTAATAAAACAGGCAATCCCGGTAGGGTCTGGGCAACGCCGGCACCATTCATCAACAAAAGGATCGTGTCAAATTTTTGACCGGTCAGGGTATAAACATCAGCACAAAGTACATCTTTCAGCCCTCTTTGACGCATAGTCTCACATGAGAGGGGGGAAACGTCGATGGAAGTTACCTCTAAGCCATTGTTAATTAACCAGATGGAGTGGGCGCCGGCGCCAGCGCCAATATCCAATACTTTTCCTTTGCAACGTTTCAAAGCTTCCTGCTCCTGTACAGGCATCTGTTCAAAGGTCCGGAAAAAATAGGAAGGTGAAAGTAGCTCATCTTCTGCAATATCAGTTCTCACCAGAATAGCATCACCCGCAATGCCGTGAAAATAATCATTTACAGCTTTCCCGATAGGGTCGTGTTGTTTTTTTAAGACTGGCATTTATTTTGGATTTTGGATTTTGGATTTTGGATTTTGGATTCGGTCCCTGAGCGAAGTCGAAGGGTCAATTTTTCCTGGAAAGTGCATCCCTGATTTTCTTCCAAATAGAGGGTTTTTCCTCTTCTTTTTTAGGTGTTGCCCCCTCTTTTTGCAGTTGTTTGCCCTTTGCCTGTTCGACGCTCTTCGCTTTTAAATCTTCCAGTTTTCTTTTCTCACTCTTAAAGATATCCCAAAATCCGGGTTTGCTCACTTTTAGTTCTTCTGCGAAATGAGGGGTATCCAAAAGCGCAAGATTTTCGGGCGAAGGCGCTGCAAAAGGGATATTGGCGTTGGAGGCAAAAGCAGGATCGCTGTAATAACTTTTGAAAAAACGGGCCACAACCGGCAGGGCCATATAGGATCCCTGACCATGCGCCAATGATTTAAAATGCACAGCAGGATCTTCTCCACCTACCCAGCAACCGGTAACAAGGGTAGGTGTGTAGCCCATAAACCAACCATCGGCATAATTCTGGGTTGTGCCTGTTTTCCCGGCAAAGTCACCCGGAACATTGTACTTCGTTTTAATGGCTGCCCCGGTCCCTTCGTTGGCTACTGCTTCGAGGTAGTGGTTCATGATCCGGGCATTCTCGGTAGTTAGTACCTGTTGCGGCACAAAATCGGAAGTGAAATTTTTGAGCACTTTACCCTTGCCATCTTCAATACGGACTAAGTAGGTGGGTTCAACGGTATGACCTTCATTGGCGAAACAACTATAAGCCTTTACCATCTGTAAAAGCGGAACTCCGACAGCCCCTAATGCGATCGATGGAAACCGGGGAATATCAACATCTATGCCCATTTTTTTTGCAAGCAGTACAGTTTCGTCAATACCGGTTTCCATCAATACCTGAACTGAAACGGTGTTGACAGATTTGCACAATGCACCTTCCAACGAATAATAACCCCCATACTCGTTGTCGGCGTTGCCGGGGGTCCAATCCTGGTAGTCGCTGTAAGTAATCTGCTGATTGGCGTAATATTTATCAGGAGGAAGTCCGTTTTCGAGTGCGGCCGCATAGATCATCGGTTTGAAAGCCGAACCTACTTGTCTGGAAGATAGTACATGATCGTACTGGAAATAGCGGAAATCGTTGCCTCCGATCCAAACTTTTACCTTGCCGTTTCGTGGATCCAAAGCCACAAAACCGCAATGTAAAAGCTTCAGGGATGCTTTTACTGAATCCAATGGACTGATTCTCAATGTCTGATCACCGTCCCACGAAAAAAGCTTAATAGTGGTAGGCGTTTTAAATATAAGCGCAATCTCTTTGTCGCTTTTACCCGACTCAATCAATCTTTTGTAGCGGACCGATCGTTTCATCCCCCGAAGAACGATGTCCCCGTTCTTTCCCCAGGGCGCTTCGCCTTTCCAATCTTTGTCGAAAGTACCCTGAAGCTCCTTCATCTGTTGCTTCATCGCATTTTCGGCATATTTCTGCATCCTGAAATCGATCGTTGTATAGATTTTTAACCCGTCGGTATAGAGATTGTACGGCGTGCCATCCTCTTTTTCATTCTCCGCACACCATTTCTCCAATTGGGGACGGATCATCTCGCGGAAGTAAGGTGCCGGACCGGTGTTGTAAACCAAATAGTTGTACTTCAGCCCGAGAGGTTCCTGACAATATCGGTTGGCTTCTGCCTCTGTAAGGTGGTTGTATTTTTGCATCTGCCGGATCACCGTGTTTCTCCGCTGAAGGGATCTTTCAGGATAGAGCCTCGGGTTGTAAGCATTGTTTGCTTTCAATAGTCCAACCAGGGTGGCAGCTTGTGTTACAGTTAGTTTTGAAGGAATGGTGCTGAAATATCGTTCAGCAGCCGTACCGATGCCAAAAGTGTTTTCACCGAAGGGAACGGTATTCAGGTAAAGAGTCAGAATTTCATTTTTTGCATAAAGCTTTTCTAAACGATAGGCGACAATAGACTCCCTTATTTTACTGACAGGCAGCGTTAGCGGACCCCAGTTTTCGCGGCCAAATATGTTTTTGGCTATCTGCTGCGAGAGGGTAGAGCCGCCTCCCGAATTGCGGTTGGCCAAAAAAATAGTTTTGACAAAGACCCTTAAAACAGCCCATTCGTCGATGCCCCGGTGTTCGTAAAAACGGGCATCTTCGGTCGAAACCAACGCATTGATCACATTGGGCGAGATATTCTTAAAAGTTACATTGCTTCGGTTTTCCACATAGTAACGGCCCAACACCTTGCCATCCTGAGAAATAACTTCTGTGGCAACCGGCTCTTTGATTTTAATCAGGGTTTCTGCGTCGGGCAGCTCACCGAAAGTGCCGATGTAAACCAGCACAAACAGGACGGACATCAGAAATAATCCGAAAATGGTAAGTTTGAGCACCCACAACAAAACAAATTTCAGGGTCGACTGGTTCCCTTTGCGGCGGAAAGCATCCAGAAAAGATTTTTTTTTCTTTCCGGAAGTCGGTTTATGTGGTTTTATTACAGACATTTGTCGATATTTTAACGGCACCGATTATAAAAATAATACTTCGGCGTTCTTCTATTAACCATTAATAATTCTATGTCGTTTAGCTAAAGAAAATTCTTTGTGCTTCCTTTGTGCTATCCGTCGTGACCTTCGTGGTTAAGTATTTAAATTTTACCACAATGGCCTCAAAGGTCCTCACGAAGGAACCAAAGGGGATTTAATTAAACGGCATTGATTAATAATTAGTGAATTGCAAAAGAGTTTCTATTTCAAATTATTTCTATGTATTTCAACTTATTACAATATATTAATAAATCATAAGTAAAAATTCTGCCAACCTATTATAACAAACCATGAAGATAGTCATTACTGGTGGAACAGGGTTTCTGGGCCGGCATCTTTCTACCTATTTTTTGTCTTTAGGTCATGAGATGATCCTGATCAAAAGATCCGATTTAACAGAAGGGGCCGACCGGATTTCAAAATTAATCAAATCTACGGATGTTCTGATCAATTTGGCCGGTTCTCCTGTGATTAAAAGATGGACCGCTTCGAATAAAAAAGAGATACTCGGAAGTCGTTTGAATACTACTAACCTGCTGGTTGAAACGATCTCCCGGCTAAACGGACCGGAAAGACCTTCTGTTTTTTTATCTGCCTCTGCTATTGGTATTTATGACTCTTTCAAAATACATACAGAGACCTCGACCGATTATGATAACAATTTCCTATCCATCGTTTGTCAGCAGTGGGAAAAGTGTTTGGATCCTCTGCTGAACCTGGATGTTGGCTTTCAGTTTCAGTACCCTGATATCACTTCGGCCATACAGGCTGTTATGCAGAAAAAACAGTGAATGATCAGACGTTGAACCGGAAATGCATGATGTCGCCATCCTGCACCACATACTCTTTCCCTTCAATGGCAATTTTACCGACTTCCCGGCAGGCAGCCTCCGATCCTAAAGTAACGTAGTCGTTGTATTTGATCACTTCAGCCCGGATAAACCCTTTTTCAAAATCGCTGTGGATGATTCCGGCGGCTTTGGGCGCTTTAATTCCTTTTACAAAAGTCCAGGCGCGGCTTTCGTCTGCACCGGTAGTGAAATAGGTCTGAAGGTTCAAAAGCTTATAAGCTGCGTGAATCAGTTTGTTCACACCGGGCTCGTCAAGGCCGAGGTCTTCCAGGAACATTTGTTTTTCCTCATAACTTTCCAACTCGGCGATGTCGGCTTCGGTTGCTGCGGCGATAATGAGGATCTCTGCATTTTCGTCGGCAACGCTTTTTTTGAATGCCTCGGTGTGGGCGTTTCCTTTGGCGGCAGACGCTTCATCCACATTGCAGACATAGACAACCGGTTTCCTGGTAAGCAGGAAAAAATCGTGGATCAGCTCCTCTTCGTCTTCGGTCAACACCAAAGTGCGGGCCGATTTTCCCTGGATGAGCACCTGTTTCAACTTTTCCGCAATAGCTACCGTTTTTTGGGCTTGTCTGTCCTGTCCCACTTTGGCTTGTTTCTGCAACTTGGCTATCCGACTTTCGACAGTTTCCAGGTCTTTGAGCTGTAATTCGATGTCGATCACCTCTTTGTCGCGGATGGGGTTGATCGACCCATCCACGTGAATAATGTTGTCGTTCTCGAAACATCTGATTACATGAATAATGGCATCAACTTCGCGAATGTTGGCCAAAAATTGGTTGCCAAGTCCCTCCCCTTTGCTGGCGCCTTTTACAAGTCCAGCGATATCTACAATTTCTATGGTAGTGGGAACAACTTTTTTGGGGTTATCAATTTCCTCAAGCCTGATCAACCGTTTGTCGGGCACGGTAATTACTCCCAGGTTGGGCTCGATCGTGCAAAACGGGAAGTTTGCCGATTGTGCTTTCGCGTTGGAAAGGCAGTTAAAAAGGGTCGATTTACCAACATTGGGCAGTCCGACAATACCACATCTTAGGGCCATCTCTGAACTTTACTTTGCTAATTTAGTACAAAGGTATTATTTTAAACCTTGAGTGGTTAACTTTGTCAAACGTGAAACAGCTTCCAATGTTTAGAAAGTTTGAATTGTTTAAAAGGTTTGAAGGGTTTATAATCTAAAACTTTTCAAACCCTTCAGACTTTATAAACATTTTAAACCAAAAACAAGATTGTAATCAGTGGTTAGCGGGATGATCGATAAAGACAAGGAATTAATTGCCAACCTGAAATCAGAGGATAATAGGGAAGCGGCTTTCCAACTGCTGGTTAAGACTTACCAGCAGCGGCTTTATTGGCATATCCGCAAAATAGTGGTCGGCCACGACGATGCCGATGATCTGTTGCAAAACGTGTTCATTAAAGTTTGGAAAAATATTGATAATTTTCGTGAAGATTCTTCCCTTTTTACCTGGTTGTTCCGAATTGCAACCAACGAATCACTGAGTTTTCTTCAGCATCAAAAAAGAAGGAATATAATTTCTTTTGACGGGGTATCTGATTATTTGGTAGAAACGTTTGAGACCGATGCCCATTTTGAAGGGGAAGATCTTCAGAAAAGATTGCAACTGGCTGTTTTAAAGCTACCCGAAAAACAAAGATTGGTCTTTAATATGAAATATTACGATGAGATGAAATACGAGGAAATAGCAGAAATTTTAAAAACTTCTGTTGGCGCATTAAAAGCCTCGTATCACCATGCGGTTAAAAAAATTGAAGCCCATTTTGAAGGTGAATAATAATTTTCAGGATTAAACCTTTTGACTTTTTAGAAGTCTTAGTAATGATAATGAGTATGAAAGAGAAAAAAGCAGATATTGAAGAGAAGGCCAGTTTTCCTAAAATGGCAACTGGCTACGGTGTTCCGGAAGGTTATTTTGAGACTTTCGGCGAAAGACTGAAACGGCGAATGGAAGAAGAACAAAAAACTCCGGAAACGAAGGGTATCGTGTTCTACCTGAAACCCGCTTTAAGTATAGCAGCAGGTTTGGCTATCCTCCTTTCAGTATATTTACATTATCCCGTCAGTGTCCGAACCAAAGGAATCGCTACTGTGAGTAAGATTGATACACTGCAACAAAGAGATCAATTAGATCAATTTGCAAGTACGTATTCTTCATTGGTGTCTGATGCTCAACTTATTTCAGCGATAGCCGAAATGGATGAATATGATGCCTCCAAAATGTCTAAAGATGCACTGGCTGATTATCTGGCTACTAATTGTTCTGATTTTGAAATTCTTAATGCCAATAAATAAAATAACATGAGAACGACCTTATTTACCCTATTGGTACTATTTTCTTCTGTTCAACTTTTTGCTCAAAAACAAAAAGAGAAAGTGATGGATCCGAAAATGATTGAAATAATCAAAAGTAAAAAAGTTGCTTTTATAACAGAACAAATTGGCCTTACCACGCAGGAAAGCCAGAAATTCTGGCCAGTTTACAACAAACTGGACATAGAGCGTTCTGAATTATTTAATCATCGAAGGGAAATGGAAGAGGCTTCTGAGGATAATAGCGTGAAAACGGAGGATTTTTATCGGAAACTCAGCAATGATATAGTCGCTTCACATGTAAAAGAGGGCAAGTTGATGGAAGAGTACAATGCCAAATTTTTGTCCATCCTGCCTCCCGAAAAAGTAGTGAAACTATACCGTTCCGAACGAAAATTCAGATCCTACCTGATGCACGAGATGAGGAAGAATGATGACGATAAATCCAAGAAATAAAGGATAAAGGCAAAAGGATATAGGTTAAAGTAAAGGCTGTAAACTTGATTTGCAGCCTTTTTATTTTGAATTCCTGGCATATAAAGTTATATTCAACTCAACTGCCCACTTTATCCTTTAACCTTTAACCTTTATCCTTTTCAAAATACTCAGTTAACCGGTTTGCTTCTATCTTGATTTGTTCACCGCTCTCCATATTCCTGAGCGTAACAGTCCCGTCCGCTATCTCGGACTCGCCAACCAATATTACATATTTGACCCCTTTCCGATTGGCGTAGTTCATCTGTTTTTTCATCTTCTCATCCGAAGGATAGATTTCGCTGGAAATGCCTGCCTTGCGAAGACTGTTGAGCAATGGAAGGCAATAGCCTTCCTCTTTTTTTCCAAAATTAACAAACATGACCTGTGTTGAAACGGACTGATCTTTTGGGAAAAGTCCCAGTTGTTCCATCACATCATAAATACGATCAGCTCCAAACGAAATTCCCACTCCGGAGATATCGGGTAAACCAAAAATGCCCGTCAAATCGTCGTATCTTCCTCCGCCAGTGATTGATCCTATCTCCACATCATTGGCCTTCACTTCAAAAATAGCGCCGGTGTAATAGTTTAAACCCCGGGCAAGCGTAAGATCCAGCTCGACATTTGAAGCAACGTTTCCCCCTTTTAGATAGGCGAATATTGTTTTAATTTCTTCAACCCCTTTTTGTCCCACTTTGGAACCGCTTATTACTTGTTCTATCCTGTTAAGTTTTTCTGTATTGTCGCCTGAGAGTTTTAAGATAGGCTGCAGTTTTTGGATTGCTTCCTCTGAAATGCCTTTTCCCTTCAGCTCCTCATTTACCTTTTCCAACCCTATTTTATCGAGCTTATCAATGGCGATCGTAATATCAATGATGCGGTTTTCCTCGCCGATGGTTTCGGCGATGCCGGCCAATACTTTTCTGTTGTTAAGTTTAATCGTTACGCCAATCCCAAGTTGAGAGAATATCTTGTCAACAATCTGAATTAATTCATATTCATTGAGCAGCGAGTCAGAACCGATGATATCGACATCACATTGGTAGAATTCGCGGTATCTCCCTTTCTGGGGACGGTCGGCGCGCCAAACTGGCTGGATTTGAAAACGCCTGAACGGAAAGTTTATTTCACCCTGGTATTGAACAACATACCTGGCAAAAGGGACAGTCAGGTCGTAACGTAACCCTTTTTCAGAGATTTGAAAAGTAGTTTTGTTGCTATTTCTTGCCAGCAGGTCTCCTTCGTTTGCTTTGGATAAAAAATCACCCGAGTTGAGAATTTTGAAAAGCAATTTGTCACCCTCTTCCCCATATTTCCCGGTTAATGTAGAGAGGTTTTCCATGGCAGGCGTCTCAATTTGTTGAAAACCATAAAGTTTAAAAATGCTTTTTACGGTATCGAAGATATAGTTCCTTCTGGCCATTTCAAACGGGGAAAAATCGCGTGTGCCTTTTGGTATTGAGGGTTTCTGAGCCATGGTTTTATTTTTATGAAGATCGGCAAATTTAAGGATAATATCGCAAAAAAAGAGGGCGACAAATTGCTTTCCTCCTCCTGAAACAAGACGATCTATTTTTATTTGAAAATATATTTTATACCAATCTGCAATTGCCAACGGGAAGAAATGCTCACATAATCCTGGAATGTCTGTGTAAGCACTGTTTGAGTAGAGCCACTTCCTGCAGTACCAGCAGGCACATAAGGCATTGTAAATGTTGGTTGAGTTGTAGCCGTAGGTTTACTTACCATTTTCAGGAATTGATATTGCTGGTAACCCAAGACGGTCGTTTTTTCAACTCCCCAATTCTTGTTAATGAAGTTGCCAAGGTTAACCATATCAAAAGAAACCCGGATTGTATTACGCTGTCCTTTTGAAGTTTTAACGAAGAAATCCTGCGAGAAATTCATATCCACCTTATTTACAAATGGAGCGACAGCGCCGTTACGTTCTGAATATTGACCTCTGTGCTGACTTAAATAGGGATCCTGCTTAATGAAATTGTTAAGTTGGGCCCAGATTTCAGCTGTGGTTCTTGGATCCTTCGTTCCATCATTAACCAATGTTATTTGATCAGAAGTAGCTGGAATAAAAACCAAATCGTTGGTGTATATTCCATCACCATTCAGGTCGCCGTTGTAGGTATAAGAGTAACGGAAAGGGGAATAACGCTGGAACACAATACCAACTGATGAAGTAGCCATATTCCAAAATGACTTGCTGTAAGTAGCAGATAAAAGGAGACGGT
>JAMDDG010000075.1:0-7764 GCA_023488865.1 Bacteroidota bacterium
TTCCGTAGTTTTTCAGAATTATACAAAGTAATCGTCAATCCCGAATTGTTGAGCACAAATCCGGAAAACTCGACCACTTTGCCATACGGGAGAAGATCTTTTGCCCCTCCGGCGGAGGTAACCAATAAATAACCGCCAGGGGCAACCGAAACATCCGGAAATATTTTTTGTTTGGCGCCCAGCTCCAGTATCCACCCTTTCAGATTAACTGAATTGGTACCGGAATTGAACAGCTCAATATATTCCCGGTCCGGCAGACCAACTACCGGAGTCGGATCGGCCATAATTTCATTAATAACCATCTCATCAACTAATGATTGCGTAGAATAAATTATGCCGTAGGACTCCCGGTAGGGATTTACAGAACCGGGCAGAATAACCTCTTCCGATAAGTATAGTCCTGAAAATAAGTGCGGTTTGCAACCTGAATTCAGGTAAATATTTCCCTTGCTGCTTTCGATTAATCCAAAAGAGAGCGTTAAAAAAATAAAAATGTAAATTAATCCTGCCATTTTTTGAAAAATAATAAGAAAAATCTTTAATTTTGTCTGACTGAAATCGTCACTTTTTTGTTTCGGGGCCGTATTACCATAAAGTTAACCCATCTCCGGATCAAAAACGAAGGAAGGGGGAATTTTCGATTTTCAATTTTCAATTTTCGATTACCAGTCCCTGAGCATGTTGAAGGGTTTGAAGTACCTAAGGAAGAATTTAGTATATTTAAAAATTAAATAAAATAAGCAGAGTCATGAAAGTAGCCATTGTAGGAGCCAGCGGCGCAGTAGGCCAGGAGTTCCTAAAAGTATTAGCAGAACGTAATTTTCCTTTGGATGAACTTGTCCTTTTCGGATCATCCAGAAGCAGTGGAACCACTTACAACTTCAAGGGTAAAACACTTACCGTAAAAGAGTTACAACACAACGACGATTTCAAAGGGATCGATATCGCCTTGGTTTCAGCGGGCGCAAGCATTTCCAAAGATTACGCCGAAACGATTACCAAATTCGGTACCATCATGATCGACAACTCGAGCGCTTTCAGGATGGAAGCCGATATTCCGCTGGTTGTGCCGGAAGTCAATGCCGCAGACGCTAAGAATATGCCGCGCCGCATCATTGCCAATCCAAACTGTACCACCATCCAGATGGTGGTTGCCCTGAAACCGATCGAAGCGCTTTCCCATATCAAACGAGTACACATTTCCACCTACCAGAGTGCCAGCGGAGCCGGCGCATCCGGAATGGAGGAACTGCGTGCCCAGACCATTCAGGTTGCCAATAAAGAAGAGCCCACGGTGAAAAAATTTGCTTTCCAGATTGTTCAGAACCTGATCCCGCACATCGATGTTTTCCTCGACAACGACTACACCAAAGAGGAGATGAAGATGTTTCACGAAACGCGCAAAATCATGCACTCCGACGTCCTGGTAAGTGCAACTGCCGTGAGGGTCCCGGTGATGCGCGCCCACTCCGAAGCTATTTGGGTGGAGACCGAAAAAGAGATTACCCCCGCACAGGCGCGTGCCGCTTTCGAAAAAGCCGAAGGAGTGATCGTTATCGACAATCCTGCAGAAAAGCAGTATCCGATGCCGCTTTACTTAGCCGGCCGCGATGAAGTTTTCGTAGGAAGGATCCGAAAGGATCTGACTACCCCCAACGGACTGACCTTCTGGACCGTCTCCGACCAGATCAAAAAAGGGGCGGCGCTGAATGCGGTTCAGATTGCGGAATATCTGGTGAAAGAGGGAGTGGTGAGATAATTTTTGATATTAGACCTGTCAGGTTTTCAAAACCTGACAGGTCTAATACAAAAATTAATCTTCGAAATTTGGGAAAAGAAAATCGTTGAACGGGAACCGCGTTATGTGGATCTTCTTCACCTCCTCGTATAATATCCGTTTAAAATCAGGAATATTAAGCTGTTGTTTGGCAGAAATGAAAATTGCATTCATGTTCTCTTTGGCCATCCACGAATTTTTCCACTCCTCCAGGCTCTTGTTCTCCCGCGTTGAAGGAGTAAGGTCATCCTCCTCTTTTTCAACATGGGTAAAGGCATCTATTTTGTTGAAAAGGTAGATCATCGGTTTATCGGTAGCGCCGATATCGGCTAATGTTTTGTTGACTACCTCAATTTGATCTTCAAAACCGGGATGAGCTATGTCGACCACATGGATGAGGATGTCAGCCTCTCGTGTCTCGTCTAAGGTAGATTTGAACGACTCGACCAGATGGTGCGGCAACTTGCGGATAAATCCAACCGTATCTGTCAATAAAAATGGAAGATTGCCAATTACTACCTTGCGGACTGTTGTATCCAGCGTGGCAAATAGTTTGTCCTCGGCAAATACTTCCGATTTGCTGATCAGGTTCATGATGGTCGATTTCCCGACGTTGGTGTAACCGACCAGCGCCACCCGGACCATGTTCCCACGGTTCTTTCGCTGCACACTCATCTGCTTGTCGATTTTGGCCAACTCACTCTTCAACAGGGAAATCTTATCCAGGATAATCCGTTTGTCTGTTTCAATTTGTGACTCACCCGGTCCGCGCATGCCGATACCACCCTGCTGGCGTTCCAGGTGGGTCCACATGCGGGTCAGACGGGGAAGCAAATATTGATATTGCGCCAGCTCTACCTGTGTTTTGGCATGGGCGGTCTGCGCCCTTTTGGCAAAAATATCCAGGATCAGGTTGGTACGGTCTAATATCTTGCAATCAATTACTTTTTCAATATTCCTAAGCTGCGTGGCAGACAACTCGTCGTCAAAAATGACGGAATCGATCTCGTGCACGGTCACAAAATCAAGTATTTCCTGCAACTTGCCTGATCCGACAAAGGTTGCAGGATGAGGATTGATTAGCCGTTGGGTAAAGCGCTCATAGATCTCGGCGCCGGCCGTTTCGGCTAAAAATTCGAGTTCATCGAGGTATTCCTGCACTACTTTTTCGTCCTGTTTCCCGTAGATTAATCCGACCAGGATTACTTTCTCCTTTTTGATAGAGGTGTCGTGTAATTTTGTCATGGCACAAAAATACATAAAAAAAACGCGGTAGCCATTTGAGGAACTATTTGAAGCCCTGTTTAAAGGGACAACGGAAATCCCTTATGATTTGCTTAAGGATGGCAAAGACTCGTTACTTGTGATGCCAGTCAGTACCGGATTCTCAATTTCAGCAGGTACGGAACGCCAACTACCGAATCAGAACTACTCAGGTCAAAATTCGAACAGACGCTGATTTTTTGCAAATTTTCCCCCCTTTGATATCTTTACTTCACGAAAGTTCCCCGTAACTTAAAAATGGATCAGACTTGTAATGAAGAAGAACCCTCTTTCTGTTGATTTTTTTCTGCACGATGTGTTGGAAGTTGCCCCTGCGCTTCTTGGTAAATTATTAGTCCGTCGCTTCAACGACGGCCTGATCCAACGTTACCGGATTACCGAAACGGAAGCCTACCGTGGAGCGGAAGATCTCGCCTGTCATGCCAGCAAGGGACGGACACCACGCACCGAAGTGATGTTCCGGCAGGGAGGGCTTGTTTATGTTTACCTCATCTATGGCCAATACTGGTTGCTGAACTTAGTTACCGGAAATGAGGGCGATGCCTCGGCTGTGCTTATCCGGGGAATAGAAGGCACATCCGGGCCCGGCCGCGTTGGACGTGAACTTCGGCTTGATAGGTCATTTTACGGCGAAAGCCTGATCAATTCAGAAAGAATCTGGGTGGAAGATGCAGCTCCTGTCACTTCTATCCAAATTTCGAAGCGGATCGGGATTAACTATGCCGGAGACGAATGGGGAAGCAAATTGTGGCGGTTCTATTTGTAAGTGCTTTTAAATTAGTGATGTGCAATTGGATCAGGATTCCCGTCAGGGTCTGATTGAACAACCCCATCTGTTTTCACAACCCCCAACAGTATTAATCCCGCTACGTGCGGGGCGGCCATCGAAGTTCCGGACATAGTAGCATATCCGTCTCCTTTATAAGTTGAGTAAATGGATACGCCTGGCGCGCAATAATCAACCGGAGGGTTTCCAAAGTTAGAGAAGTATGCCCACAGATCACCTTGACCCATGGCCGAAATGGTATAAATATTTGTTCCATTTACCCTGGCCGGTGAGCTGTTGTTGGAATCGGCTGATTCGTTCCCGGCAGCTAAGACAAACTTCACATTCGCAGAGGCACCTGAAACGGCATCATCAAGCGCCTGGGAAACAGGTCCGCCCAGGCTCATATTGGCTACATCACCGGGTTTGCCATTCGCCCCAACGTAATTAACGCCTGCAATAACTGCAGAGTAAGTTCCGCTACCACGTCGATCCAAGACCTTCACGGGTATTACCAGCGCTCCCGGAGCTACCCCTACTACACCTATGTCATTATATTTAGCACCAATTATTCCCGCTACGTGTGATCCGTGGCCATTGTCATCATTGGGAGAAGTGACCCTTGAAACAAAACTCACGCCACGGGTTTTATCCACATTCAAATCAGGATGGGACAAATCAACCCCTGTATCGATTATCCATGCATCACCATAGATGGTGTTATTTACCCCTCCGCCAACACGAGAGATCCCCCATCCAATTGTTTGAGGAGGCTGAGTACCACCGCCTGGTTTTGTGTTGATCACTATGGGAGAAAGTGTAACAATCTGGTCCGCTTCAATATACTTAACACTTGAATCTTCCAACATCTTTTTCGCCTGACCGGGAGTCATCTTTACCGTAAATCCCTGTATGGCAGTTTCGTAAACATCTTCAACCTCTCCGGAAATTCCAAATTTCTTTAGCAAACCGAAGGCTTTTCCCTTCACTTTTTCGTTTCTGGCTTGTAAATCAGATTTTGCCAATTCCTGGTCTTTATTCAGGACTACAATGTATTTCCCGTTGACAGAAGCACTTTTTAATGTTGAGTCAAACGGAACTTGAGCTTGTTCATCGATCTTGTTGCATCTGACAAAAGAGATGGTTATCAAGACAATGAATAAAAACAAAAATTTTCTTTGCATGATTTTAGATTTAGAAACTCGTAGATTCAAAAAAACAAATTCAGCAATTTCTTTAAAATGCAGTTCTAAGCAGAATTTTAGATAGTTATCTAAAATAGGATCGGTTTTTCAAATTCTACTACAAATTTAATCAACAATTCCCCTTTTTGTTCTCTCTTTCCCCTATTTTTTCCTGAATCTCCCCAGTTCAGGAAACAGCATAACTGACGGGCTGTTGATCATTCAACAGAAAACCCTAAATTTTTCGGTAGGATAAATGGAAAAAAGCAATACAAAATGTACTGCTTTTAATCCTATAAGTATTCTGTTTTTACCAGTTGCCTAAACCTGAATGATCCGGACTTTTATACTGAACACCCTTGACATTTGCACAAGGGTCATTAACGATATCTTCAATGATAGCAAAATTGCCCCAAATAGATTGGCCTATTTCAGTTCCATCGGCATTGTAGAAGATTCCATCTTTAACAACCGCATTTAGAGGAACAGCAACAATTTTTACGAACTCATCATAGTGGCATTGTTGTCCATTATCATTAACATAAGTGTTGGTCCAGTGGTTTGTACACCATGCACCGGAACCTCTGTAATTAGCAGGTCTGTCAAGTTTCCCGTCAAGGTTACAGTCCATATTTGACAGCCATGCATCAGATCTAAAGCTACAATTAATTATTTGAATTTCAAACGAATTGTAAAATTATTTCCTTAAACCGTAGACGATTCTAAAGTGATAACCGTAGACTGCAAACTGAATGGCCTCTTTCAACAAAAGAGGTTTCCTGACAAGGGTCCATAGCAACAACTTCCAGAACTCGGCTCTTCCTTTGTTGGCTACACCAATGATGTACAACGTTTTAAATAAACTTCTGAGCAACGAAAACCGGTACTTACTTTTAACCGTATGAAGGTTCCTGTAATTAAGCAAGAATTGGCGGACCCTTTTGTAATAAGGCTTGATAGAGTAGATGTTGCGAATTAGGCCATTGTATCCATCCAAAAGATCTTTGGGGTTCATCTTGGTGATAAAATTCATGGAAGCATCGGTATTGTTACCACTCGATTCTTTCATTAACCTGTTCTCACTTTTCAAGCGTTTGTACAGGGCGGTATTTTTGGGTGCATGAAGAATACCAACCATCGCTGAAACAATTCCGCTTTGCTGGATAAAATCCAATTGTTTTTGAAATATGGAAGAGGTATCCGTGTCAAAACCAACAATAAACCCACCTGAGACCGACATCCCCGCTTTTTGAATTCTCTTCACACATTGAAGCAAATCCCTGTTTTTATTCTGGCTCTTGTTGCAATCCTGCAGGGATAGTTCGTCCGGCGTTTCAATTCCAATAAATGTAGAGGTAAATCCGGCGGCGACCATCATCGACATCAGCTCCTCATCATCTGCCAGGTTGATGGAGGTCTGGGTCTCAAATGTGAACGGGAACCGGTGAATTTTCATCCATTCCATCATGGCCGGAAGCAGGTAGGTTTTGACTTCATGTTTGTTTCCGATAAAGTTATCATCCACCACCAGCACCGGACCACGCCAGTTAAGGTTATAGAGCGCTTCCAGCTCGTTTAGAATCTGGCCTGGTTTTTTCATCCGCACCTTATGTCCCAGCAGCGTGGTTATCTCGCAAAAATCACAGGAAAACGGGCATCCCCGTGTTACCTGAATGTTCATGACAACATAGTCCTTCTTCGAGAGCAAGCTGTAATCAGGAACGGGGGTAAAGGATAAATCTGCAAATTCATCGGTTTTATATATTCTTTCTGGGGAGTTTCCGGAAGCCAGGTCGCGCAGAAACGGAGGCAGCGTAATCTCAGCTTCATTCAGTACAAAATGATCGATCATGGGATAACTGCCATAATCCTGTGTAAAGAGGGGCCCGCCGGCAACCATTTTGGTTTTGTTTTTCAAACATTCCCGAATAACCTCATTCACAGATTCTTTTTGAATCGACATGGCGCTGATAAAAACATAATCAGCCCAGATTACATCGGTTGGCTTAAGTGTCGTAACATTTAAGTCCACCAGTTTTTTGTGCCATGCTCCTGGCAGCATGGCCGCTATGGTGATCAATCCCAACGGAGGAACGGTGGCTTTTTTGGAAATAAAACGCATAGCGTGCTTGAAGCTCCAGAACGAATCGGGATACTTCGGATAAACCAATAAAATGTTCATTGCCCTTAAATTAAAAACCCCCAAAAATTACAATCAACTTACCGGTGAATGTTATATAATTCCGGGAAAAAATTGCAAAATTCACACGTGAGGATTCCAGGCAAAATATCGGACAAAAAGGCATAAAAAAAGGAAGTAAAAACTTCCTGGTAAGACAAATAAAAAATTCGTTTAAATTAAACCCAGATGGGTAAGTTCCTTTACGGTAAGCGGTGCCCCAACTTCAATAACTGCACTTTTTCTTATTCCGGCCTGATGGATGTAATGATGGTGGTGGCTAATATTTGATCCAATCCCAAAACTTACGACTACGCCAAAAAGGAAAAATGCTAAACCCAATAAGAAATTTTTTGCTTTCATGACCTATGATTTAAATTGTTTTTAAAATAATTGTATTCAAAAATAACCCGCGAAGATCAGTTCCCGTAACGCGATAGACGAATTGAACAATTTTATGGACAGACTGTTGGATTTTATCGAAGTTTGATTACCGGAAGTGAATAGATAACAGAAATTTAGAAACCGTTTAAGCCAACTAAATGGCATTTTTTGTATTTTGCACCCACTAAAA